>CAMWTD010000022.1 GCA_947177085.1 uncultured Desulfovibrio sp. | reverse complement strand
CATGGGCTATCTCGTGGGCCGGGGCGAGCACCCCAGGCGCGGCGTGGAAAGCGTGGCCGGCCTCATCCTGCCGCAGGGGCCGGGCGGCGCACCGGGGCGGCGCGCGCCGCTCCCCGGCGAGGAGGCGCTGCCCCCCGCGCGGCAGGGCGGCGGCCCGGCCGTTGCGCCGGAAGCGGCTCCGGAACCGCCGGGAGGGGCGCAGGCGTCCGCTGCCCCGGATGCCCCTCCCGCCGCGCAGGGGCCAAGCCCCGCGCCCGCGCCGGAACCTGTCGCCGAAGCTGCGGCGGCACAGCCGTCCGCTCCGGCCTATCCCTTCACCCGGCCGCAGGGAGAGGGCCTGGCCGCCTGGGGCATCACCCCCGAAGCGGCCCCGCAGGCCGCGCCAGCGAATCCTCAAGCGGCAACGACACGGCAGCCGGGGCGGGAGGCCCCTGCGCGCGCCACGCAGGCCGCGCCGACAAAGCCCGCACAGCCGGCGAGGCCCGCGGAACCGCGCTTTGACTATGTTTTTCAGGCCGCCGCCTTCAAGGGCCCCGTGGACGCGGAGCGCCTGCGCGGCCGCCTGGAGGCCGCTGGCCTGCGCGCCAAGGTGCGCCCGAGCGGCAAGGTGCGCCTCGTGGTCGTTTCCCTGCGCGGGAGCGCGGAGGATGCCCGAAGGGTGCGCGGCACGCTCGCGGGCATGGGGCTCGGGCGGCCAATCCTGCTGGAAAAAAGCCCGGTGACGGAAAAAGCGGGCGGCAAGGGCCGCCGCAGGAGCGCGCCATGACGCCGGAAAGCACTGAGACGGGCCCCCTTGCCGGATTTCTCCGCTTCGCGCGCGCCCTGGGCCGCGCCAGCCTGCGCGGCGTGGACGCCGTGGGGGGCATGGCCATCTTCATGGCGGCCGGGCTTGCGCAGATCTTCGCCAATGCGCGCATCTTTCCGCGCACGTTGCGCCAGACCTACGTCATCGGCTACCAGTCGCTCTTCGTCATCCTGCTCATCGGCATTTTCTGCGGCATGGTGCTGGGCCTGCAGGGCTATTACACCCTCGTGCAGTTCGGCTCCGTGGGGCTGCTCGGCTCCGCCGTCTCCCTGACCCTCATCCGCGAGCTCGGGCCCGTGCTCACGGCCATTATGCTCACGGGCCGCGCCGGTTCCTCCATGGCGGCGGAGATCGGCGTCATGCGCATCACCGACCAGATCGACGCGCTCGACGTCATGGACATCAATTCCATGGGCTACCTCGTGAGCCCGCGCCTTTTGGCGTCGCTCATCTCCTTCCCGCTGCTCACGGCCATCTTTGACGTCATCGGCATCCTGGGGGGCTACCTCACGGGCGTGTGCATGCTCGGCATCAACGAGGGCGTGTATTTTTACAAGATCGCCCACGCCGTGACCATGAGCGACGTTTCCGGGGGCTTCATCAAGGCCGTGGTCTTCGGGCTGCTCGTGTCCACGGTGTGCTGCCATCAGGGCTACTGCGCGCACCTGCGCCGCGACAGCGTGGGCCCCGAGGCCGTGGGCAACGCCACCACCTCGGCGGTGGTCATCTCCTGCGTGCTCATCCTCGCGGCGGACTACGTGCTGACCTCCTTCCTTCTTTAGGGGCCGCAAGCTATGGACGCCTGGGACATCGAGTTTCACGACCTCACCGTGGGCTACGGCCGCATGGCCGTGCTCAGGGACATCAACGCCACCCTGCCCGCGGGCAAGGTCTCGGTGATCCTCGGCGGCTCGGGCTGCGGCAAGTCCACGCTCCTGCGCCATATCATCGGGCTTTCGCGGCCCATCGCGGGCGAGATCCGCATCGGCGGGCATGACCTCTTCCGGCTGGATGCCCGGGACTTCCGGCGCGTGCGGCGGCACATGGGCGTGCTCTTCCAGGACGGCGCGCTTTTGGGCGCGCTTACCCTGGCGCAGAATGTGGCCCTGCCCTTGAGCGAGCATCTGCGACTGCCGCGCCGCCTGCTGCGCGAAGCGGCCCTGCGCGTGCTCGGCATGGTGGGCCTCGCCGAGTTCGCCGACTATTATCCCAACCAGCTTTCCGGGGGGATGCGCAAGCGCGCGGGCCTTGCGCGGGCCATCATCGCCGAGCCCCGGGTGCTTCTCTGCGACGAGCCCACCTCGGGCCTGGACCCCATCACCGCCGCGCGCATGGACGACCTGCTCCTCTCCCTGCACGCGCAGTATGCGGAGATGACCCTCGTGGTGGTGAGCCACGACCTCGAGAGCCTCAAGCGCATCGCGGACTATGTGCTCGTTTTGCGCGACGGCGCTGCCGTGTTCGCGGGCACGCTGGCCGAGCTGGAGACAAGCGGCGACGCCTACCTGCGCCAGTTTTTGCGGCGCGAGGCCGGCCCTGAGGAACGCGCTTTCAGGGAGCCCCCCAATCCCGAGGTGCGCGCCGCGCTGGAGAAATGGCTGCGCTCGTGAGCGGGCCGCATTGACACCCGCCGGGCCGCCCGCTAGCATGGGGCTTTCCGCGCCTTTTCGTCCTCCATGGAGAACCTGCGCCGCATGAACAGTTTTCGTGAAACCGCTGTGGGCATCTTCGTCATTCTGGGGCTTCTGTGCGTGGCCTACCTCGCCATCAAGCTCGGCCGCATGGAGCTTTTCGCGCAGAAGGGCTTCGAGCTTTCCGCGCGCTTCGACTCCGCCTCGGGCCTGCGCGCCGGGGCCGATGTGGAGCTCGCGGGCGTGCCCGTGGGGCGCGTGGCGGCTATCCGCCTCGACCCGGACCCCATGCACACCCAGGCCATCGTGGAGCTCAGGCTCGATCATGACCTGCAACTCTCCGACGACAGCATCGCCTCCATCAAGACCAGCGGCCTCATCGGCGACAAGTACGTGAGCCTCTCCCGCGGCGGCTCGGACACGATTCTCGCGCCCGGGGGCGTCATCACCGAGACGGAATCGCCCATGGACCTCGAATCGCTCATCAGCAAATACGCCTTCGGAGGTGTGAAATGAGATGGGCCCTGCTCTCCTGGCGCGGTCTCGCGCCGGCCTTCCTCCTGCTGGGGGCTTTGGCCCTCGCCGCCCCGGCGCTGGCCGCCGACGCGGGCCCGCGCCAGACGCTGGAAACGGCCATCACCCGGGTGCTCGACGAGATCAAGAACCCGGACTGGGTGAACCCGGCCACGCGCGGCCCCCTGCGCCAGCGCATCGAGGACGAGGTCTACCACGCCTTTGATTTTGGCGAATTTTCCTCGCGCACCGTGGGGCCGCGCTGGCGCTCCTTCACGCCGGAACAGAAAAAGCGCTTCAGCGACGCCTTTGCCGAACTGCTCCTCAATACCTATCTCAACAAGGTCACGGGCTATAACGGCGAGAACGTGGCCTACGTGGGGGAAATGGCCTCGCCGGACGGCAAGCGCGTCGAGGTGCGCACCGTGCTCACCATGAAGGACGGCCGCAAGATCCCGGTCAACTACCGCATGTTGCCCAAGGACGGCTCCTGGCGCGTTTATGACGTCATCATCGAGAATATCAGCCTCGTGAAGAACTACCGCACCCAGTTCCATGACATCCTCAACAGCGCCACGCCCGACCAGCTCATCGAGCGGGTGCTGGAAAAAGCCCATGAAGTGCAGGCGGAGCAATAGCGGCCCGGCGCGCCGGGCCCTGGGGCCGCTGGCGGCCCTCGCCCTGCTGGCGCTCTGCCTGTGGCTCCCGGCCCAGGCCCGGGCGGACGGCGAGGGCGGCGTGAGCATGGGCAATGCGCCGGAGTCGGCCGCCGCGCCCGAGGCCGGCATCCGCCCGGTGTTTGTACCCGAGGGCGCTTCCGGCGGCGCTGGCCCCACGGCGCAGGCCGCCGCCCTGGCCCCGCGCCTCAAACAGCCCTCCGGCGTGGCTACGGGCGGCCCCTTCGCCCCCTCGGCGGTCTATGCCGGGGGCGCGAATCTTCCGCCCGGGGCCATCACCGTTGAGCCCGACGCGGGCGCGCAGGCCGGCGACAGCCTTGACGACTACGACGACGAGCCCGTGGCGAGCATCGCGGACCCCATTGAACCGTGGAACCGCTTCTGGTTCCATTTTAATGACATCTTCTTCATGTATATCGCCAAACCCGCCTACCAGGGCTGGACATGGCTCGTGCCGGAATGCTTCCGCAACGGCATCAACAATTTTTTCCACAACCTGCTCTTCCCCACGCGTTTTATCAACAATCTCCTGCAGTTCCGCTTTCTTGAGGCCGGGGTGGAGTTCGGCCGCTTCATGATGAACACCATGTCGAGCGCGGGTTTCGCCAATGTGGCCCGGGGGAAGAAAACCATCGTGCCCGTGGACGAATCCGGCGAGGATTTCGGCCAGACGCTCGGGCGCTGGGGCTTCGGCCAGGGCTTCTATGTGGTCTGGCCCTTCATCGGCCCGAGCTCCCTGCGCGACACCATCGGCCGCGTGGGCGACTATTTCACCGACCCGCTTTTCTATGTGCGCCCGTGGGAGCTCTCCACCGGCCTCGAGGTGGGCTTCCGCTTCAATGATCTCGGGGATGTGCTGCCCACCTATGAGGGCCTCAAGAGCATCGCGGTGGATCCCTATCTTGCCATGCGCGAGGCCTACGCCAACTACCGCAATGCCCAGATCAGGCGCTGAGGACGCGGGCAGCCCAGGACGGGCGGCTGTGGCCGGCGCTGAGGACGCGGGCAGCCCAGGACGGGCGGCTGTGGCCGGCGCGGAGGGCGCGCCGCCCTTGCTGCGTCTGGACGGGCTCTCCGTCCACTTCCTTGAGGAGGGGCGTCTGCTCGCCGCCGTGCGCGGCATCGACCTCGACGTGGCCGCCGGGGCCATCACCTGCCTTGTGGGCGAATCCGGCTGCGGCAAGAGCCTGGCCGCGCGCTCGGTGCTCCGCCTCACGCCCGGGGGGGCCATCCTCGGGGGCCGCGCGCTGCTCCGGGGCGTGGACCTGCTCGGCCTTTCCGAGCGCGCCCTGCGCGCCGTGCGCGGGGCCCGCGTGGGCATGATCTTTCAGGAGCCCATGACCTCGCTCAACCCCGTGCTGCGCGTGGGCGACCAGGCGGCCGAGCCCCTCAGGCTGCACCTCGGCATGGGCCGCGCCGAGGCCCGGCGCGAGGTGGTGCGCCTCTTCGCCGAAGTGGGCATCCCGGCTCCGGAAAGCAGGTATGAGGATTATCCGCACCAGCTTTCCGGGGGGATGCGCCAGCGGGTGATGATCGCCATGGCGCTCGCCTGCGGGCCGGAGCTCTTGCTGGCGGACGAGCCCACAACCGCCCTCGACGCCACCATCCAGGGGCAGATCCTGCGCCTTATCCGGGGCCGCAGCCGCGAGCGGGGCATGGCCGTCCTGCTCATCACTCACGACCTCGGGGTGGTCGCCGACATGGCGGACACCGTGGGCGTCATGTATGCCGGGATGCTCGTCGAGCGCGCCCCGGCGGCCATGCTCTTCGCCGGGCCGCTGCACCCCTATACGCGCGGCCTCATGGCGGCGGCCCCGGGGCGGGCCTCCCTGGGGGCGCAGCGGCTCCCCACCATCCCGGGCAGCGTGCCCCCGCTCACGGCCATGCCGCCCGGCTGCCCCTTTGAACCGCGCTGCGCGGAGGCCCTGCCGCGCTGCGCCGAAGCCGCGCCCCCCATGCTCGTGGAAGGGGCGCACGGCGTGGCCTGCTGGCGGGTCACGCGGGAAGGAGGAACCACGCCATGATGGCATTGCAGGAACTGCTCGCCCATCTCGCCGCCGGGAAGGACCTCGTGGTCGGCACGGAAGCCTATGCGTGCATGGAACACTATTCGGACGAGGCGCGACGCATCACCGGGGAGCTCAATGACGGCTACCGCCCCATGTCCGAGATCCGCGCCCTCATGGCGCGGCTCACCGGGAGCCCCGTCGACGAGAGCTTCCGTATGTTTCCGCCCTTTTATTCGGATTTCGGCAAGAACATCCGCATCGGCAGGCGCGTCTTCATCAACGCCTGCTGCTGCTTCCAGGACCAGGGAGGCATCACCCTGGGCGACGGCGTCTTTGTGGGCCACAATGTGCTCATGGCCACCATCAACCACGGCCTGCGCAAGGAGAACCGCCTCACTCACGAGCTCGCGCCCATTGTGGTGGAAGATGATGTCTGGATAGGTTCCGGGGCTATCCTGCTGCCGGGCGTGCGCGTAGGGGCCGGGGCCGTGATCGCGGCCGGGGCCGTGGTGCGCGGGGACGTGGCCCCGGGCACGGTGGCGGGCGGCGTGCCCGCGCGCAAGCTCAAGGACATCGGGTAGCGGCGCGGGAGCGGGCCAAGGGAGGCTTGTGGCGCGCGGCCGCGGGGCCGTTCCCCCTGCCTCAGCGGACTGCCTCGTAGCCTCCCGCCACGCCGCCGGGGCTCAGCATGATCTGCCAGAGCTCTATATCGCGGCAGCGGAATGCGGCCGCGCAGGTGAGCAGGTAATAGCGGAACATGCGGGCCTCGGCGTCCGTAAGGTCAAAAGCGCCGGCGCGCAGCCCCTCGTCGAACCTTTCGCGCCAGGCCATGAGGGTGGGATCATAGTCCGCGCCAAGATTGTGGCAATCCTCCAGCACGAACAGCCCCTGGCAGGCGCGGACGATAGAGTCCAGCGTGGGCAGTTGGCCGTTGGGAAAAATGTAGCGGGAGATCCAGGGGTCGCAGCCGGCCCGCTGCGAAATCGAGCCGATGGTATGCAGCAGGAAGAGGCCGCGCGGCTTGAGCAGGCCCCGGGCGGTGCGGAAGAAGCGGCGGTAGTTCTTGCGGCCCACATGCTCGAACATGCCGACGGACACAATGCGGTCAAATTCCCCGCGCAACTCGCGGTAGTCGCCCAAAATCCAGGTGATGCGGCCGGGGGCGACCGGGCCCCCCGGCTCAAGCTCCCTCCGCCTCGCCCATTCTATCTGGTTGCGGGAGATGGAAATGCCCGTGACATGGCAGCCGTACTGGCGGGCCATGTAGCGCGCGAGGCTGCCCCACCCGCAGCCGATGTCCAGCACCGTCATGCCCGGCGCGAGCTGGAGCTTTTGGCAAATGAGCTCCATCTTGGCGTTTTGCGCCTCCTCCAGGCGCGTCCCCGGCTGTTGCGGGTAGCAGGCGGGGAGCGAGTCGGGGCTGGCTGACGGGTCCGGCGCGGCGCTCCCCTCGCGGGCGCTCCGGTCGCCGGCCTTCCTTTTTTTTACATCCCCGAGGCCGGACCACCAGGCGCAGGAATAGTTCATGTTGGGACCCAGCATGGCCTCAAAGAGCTCGTTGCCGAAGTCATAGTGGCGGCGGGCCACCATGGGCGCGCGCCGGCGGGACTGCATGTTGAAAAGGGTGTGGCGGAGCGCCAGCGCGAGCGTGGTGAGGTTGCGGCTCACCTTGTTTTCCAGGCCGGCGCTGATGGCCCGGGCAAACATGCGGTCCAGCGCCTCGCAGTCCCACCAGCCTTCCATGTAGGCCTCGCCGGCCCCGAGCGTGCCTGCCGCGGTCACGCGGTCAAAGAGGCGCTCGTCGTGCACCCGGATATCAAAGGGACGGTCGCCGTCAAGGCGGATGTCCGCATGGGCCAGCAATCCCTCCAGCCATTTGCGGGCACGCTGGTTTTTGGAATATCGTGACATGGCAATCCTCCACAACGCTCCGGCAATCTGCAAAAAATCCAGTTTTCGCACATGTTTGCGCAATCTGTCGGGCCTGTCGTCCGACGCCAGCGCAGGAAGGGGCAGGCTGGCCCCCGGAATTTTGGTGTAGGCCCCCCCTCAAGCCAAGTCAACGCCCGGCACGGGGCGGACAGGTGGTGCTACCCCCCCGGGCCCGGTTGTTTCTACGAGAAAAGGGAGCCTTGCGGCTCCCTTTTTGTCTGCATGGGCGGTGAAGGGCGGTGGGAACCTAATCCTTTTTGCCGTCCTTCTTGAGCCAGGTCATCATGCCGCGCAGTTCCTTGCCGACCTTCTCGATCTGCTTCTGGGACTCGTTCTTGCGCGTGGTGAGGAACATGGGGTAGCCGGCGCGGGCCTCGAGGATGAAGTCGCGCGCGAACTTGCCGCTCTGGATGTCCTTGAGGACGCGCTTCATCTCGTCCTTGACGGCCTGGTTGATGAGGCGCGGGCCGGAGACATAGTCGCCGTATTCGGCGGTATTGCTGATGGAATACCGCATCCGCGCGAGACCGCCCTCGTAGAGGAGGTCCACGATGAGCTTCATTTCGTGCAGGCACTCGAAATAGGCCATTTCCGGCTGGTAGCCCGCTTCCACCAGGGTCTCGAAGCCGGCCTGGATAAGCGCGGAAAGACCGCCGCAGAGCACGGCCTGTTCGCCGAAGAGGTCGGTCTCGGTCTCTTCGCGGAAGGTGGTCTCAATGACGCCGGAGCGCGTGCCGCCGATGCCCTTGGCATAGGCGAGCGCGGTCTCGAGGGCCTTGCCCGTGGCGTCCTGCTCGATGGCCACAAGGCAGGGCACGCCGCCGCCCTCGGTGAAGGTGCGCCGCACGAGATGGCCCGGGCCCTTGGGCGCGATGAGGAAGACATCCACGTCCTTGGGCGGCTGGATCTGGCCAAAATGGATGTTGAAGCCGTGCGCGAAGAGCAGGGCCTTGCCCGGGGCGAGGTTGGGCTTGATGTCCTCCTCGTAGACCTTGGCCTGCACCTCGTCAGGCACGAGCACCATGATGAGGTCGGCCTGCTTGGCGGCCTCGGCGGCGGACACGGGCTCGAAGCCGTGCTCCTTGGCAAGGTCATAGTTGGGGCTGCCCGGGCGCTGCCCGATCACCACCTTGACGCCGGAATCGCGCAGGTTCTGGGCGTGGGCGTGGCCCTGGCTGCCGTAGCCGATGATGGCCACGGTCTTGTCCTTGAGTGCGCCTAAGTCCGCATCCTTGTCGTAATACACTTTCATGGCTTCTGTCCTTTGCTGCATGGGCTTGCTGGAGAGATGCGCGGGGCCGCCGCGACGGGGAACCTCCTTTTTTGCCCCGGCGCGGCCTTTTGTCAAGCCTGCCCGGCCCGGGCAACGCGCGGCCCGGGGCTTCGCCGGGCTCCGCGTTAGGGGGCTTCCGGCTTTTTGCTTGAAGGGCCCGCCCCCGTGGGCTATGCTTTGGGGAGCGGGCGGCATCCGCCCCCATGCCCGCGCCAGCCACGCCGAGGAGACCCACATGGCAGAAGCACCGGAACGCAACCTGGCCCTGGACATCGTGCGCATCACCGAGGCGGCGGCCCTCGCCTCGGCCCGCTGGCTCGGGCGCGGCAACAAGGAGGCCGGCGACGGCGCGGCCGTGGACGCCATGCGCGTCAGTTTCGGGAGTCTGCACATCGACGGCACGGTCATCATCGGCGAGGGCGAGAAGGACCACGCCCCCATGCTCTACAACGGCGAAAAGGTGGGCGAGGGCCACGGCCCGCGCCTCGACGTGGCCGTGGACCCGGTGGAGGGCACCAATCTCCTCGCCTATGGCCGGCCCAACGCCATCTCCGTGGTGGCCGTGGCCCCGGAAGGCAGCATGTTCAACCCCGGGCCGAGCTACTACATGCAGAAGCTCGTCGTGCCCGGCGAGGCCCGCGACGTGGTGGACCTCGACGCGCCCGTGCGCGACAACTGCAACAACGTGGCCCGGGCGCTCGGAAAGAATGTGCAGGACCTCGTGGTGTTCGTGCTCGACAAGCCGCGCCACCAGCGCCTGATCGAAGAAATCAGGGAAGCCGGCGCGCGCATCCAGCTCCAGACCGACGGCGATGTGGCCGGGGCCCTCATGGCCGTGGACCCGCGCTCCGAGGTGGACATGATGATGGGCACGGGCGGCACTCCCGAGGGCGTGCTCGCGGCCTGCGCCATCAAGGCCATGGGCGGGCAGATCCTCGCCCGGCTGGACCCGCAGTCCTATGTGGAGAAGGAGGCCATCACCGAGGCGGGCATCGACCTGCGCGAGGTGCTCACGGTCAACGACCTCGTGCGCAGCGACGACTGCTTCTTCGCGGCCACGGGCATTTCCGGCGGGGACTTTTTGCACGGCGTGCGCTACAGCGCCCGGCACACGGTGACGCATTCCATGGTCATGCGCGGCAAGACGGGCACAATACGCTATGTGGAATCCTTCCATAACATGGAACGCCTCGGCAAGATCAGCGCCGTGCGCTACTGAGACGGACTCGCGGAGCCCCATGACAGCAAGGACTTTGCTCCCCACCCGGCTCTGGGCCTGTGCGGCCCTGCGCGTCGCGGCGCTGATGTTTGTGATCGCCCTGTGCCTGCCCTGCGCCCCAAGAGCGGCCACCCCCCAGATGGAGGCGGCCCTGGAGGCCGCCGGAAGAGCGCCGGCCCCCAGGGCCAAGGCGCAAAAAGCCGCTTCCGGCAAGGCCGCGGGGGGGGGCAGGGCCGCCAAGTCGCGCGCGGCCGCCAAGGGCGACGCGCCCGGGGCCGCCACGGCCAATGTCTATGCCGGGCAGCCCGCGGTGACGGAAAAGGAATTGCTGGCGTTTGCGGACCTTTTGCCGCAATTCCGCGCCTGGGCGCGGGCGGGCCAGGAGGAGGCGCATCCCGTGGTGCGCGACGGCAAGGCGGATTTTCTCTATTCGCCCAACGCGGCGGCATGGGTCACGGCCAAGGGCTGGCAGCCGGCGCGTTTTTTCTGCGTCATGGGGCGGCTCGCCGCGGCGCTCGTCATCGTGGAGGAGGGCAACGACATGGGCAGCCGCCCCGCGGACATGCCCTCGGTCACCAATGAGGAGCTCGCCCTCACCCGACGCCATATCGGCACACTGCTCACCGCCGGTGGCGACGCGCCGCCCATCCGGCCCTGAGACAGCTTATGGAGAGAGCAAACTTTCAGGTATCCTCGCCCGCGCAAGGGCCGTCCTCCCCGGGGCGGCCCTTTGCTTTTTCCCGCCGCCAGCCGTGGCCGAAGTCCGGCGCGTAAAGGCGCGAGCGCGCGCCCCGGGCCGTGAGTTCGCCCGGCAGCACGAGGAAGATGGTCTGGCGGTCAAAGCCGTTTTGCGCCACGCAGTCGACGAGCCGGGCCAGGGTGGTCCACACCAGCCGCTGGTCCGGCCAGCCCACTCGCTGCGCGCAGAGCACGGGCGTTTCGGGCGCAAGCTCCCTGCCCAGTTGCTGCGCCATGCGCCCGGCCTGCGCGGCGGAGAGATAGACGGCCATGGAGGCGCGATGCGCCGCCAGCGCGGCGAGGCTTTCGGCCTCCGGCACGGGGGTGCGCCCGGCCGCGCGGCAGAGGATGAGGCTCTGGCTTACGCCCGGGATGCTGAAGCTCACGCCCGCGGCGGCCGCCGCCGCGCAGGCCGCCGTCACCCCGGGGATGACCCGCCAGGGGATGCCGTCCGCGTCCAGCAGGGCGGCCTGTTCGCGCAAGGCCCCGTAAAGGCTGGGGTCCCCCGTGTGGACGCGGGCCACAAGGCCGCTCGCCAGCGCCACTTGGCGCACGCGGGCATGGCTTTCCTCAAGGGTGAGCGGCGCGGAATCCACCACCGTCGCCCCGGGCCGCGCGCAGGCCACCACCTCCCTCGGAACGAGGGAGCCGGCAAAGAGCACGAGATCCGCCCGCGCGATGGCGTCGCGGCCCTTGATGGTCAAGAGTTCCGGGTCGCCGGGGCCGGCCCCCACGAAGCTCACCAGCCCGGCCTGCGGGTTTTCCTGCATTTTCCCCTCCTCAGGCAGCATCCCCGCCGGGCTTGCGGGCCGCCAGCAAAAAGACCGGGTTCAGCGCGGCAAGATGCGCGTCCGCGCCAAGGGGGCGCGCCTCCGCCGTCTGTATCTGGAGGATCTCCAGCTCCCAGCCGCGTTGCCTCAGCCCATCCCGGCAGCGCTGGAAACTTTCCAAAAGCACGCAGCTCGCCACAAGCCGGCCCCCCGGGGAAAGGCGGGCGCAGGCCGTCGTGAGCAGGGCCTCCCCGTCCGGCCCGGACAGGCCGCCGCCGAGGAAGATGCGCTGCGGCTCAGGAAGGTCGCGCAGGCAGGCGGGAGCGCGCCCGAGGCAGACCTCCACAATGGCCGCGCCGAAACGGCGGCGGTTTTCCTGGATGGCGATGGCCCGGCCCGGGTCCCGCTCCACGGCGATGACGCGGCCCTCATGGGCCAGGGCCGCGGCCTCAAGCGCCACAGCGCCCGAACCCGCGCCCACGTCCCACACCACATGACGCGGCCCGATGCCGAGCAGGGAGAGGGCGGCGGCGCGTACGGGCCTGCGCGTAAAGCAGCCGTCCACGGCGAGTTCCGCATCCCCGATGCCGAGCCGCGGCCGGCGCGCCGGGCCCGTGGGCTCGAGCACGAGCACGCAGGCGCTCCCGAAGCGGGCCCCGGCCGCGTCAGCCAGGGAAAGGGTGCGGCGGCTTTCGTCCGGAGCGCCCATGCGCTCGAACACATGGGCCGTGAACCAGTCCACGCCCCGGTCGAGGAGGTGGCGGCCCACAAGGTCCGGCGTCATGCGCGCATCGGTGAGGATGCAGAGGGGCGCGCCCCTCATCGCCGCGGCATTGAGCGGCGCGAGGTCCTCCCGGCCGTGGAGGGACAGGGGGAGGACCCGATGCCAGGGCAGGCCCAGCCGGGCGCAGGCCGCCTGGAGCGAGCTTGCGGCCGGCAGGATGCGCACGGCATCCGCGCCGAGCTGGCGCGCCATGGTGGCCCCGATGCCGAAAAAGAGCGGGTCCCCGCCGGAGAGCACCACCACCAGCGCCCCGGCCGAGCGCAGGTGCGCCAATCTTTCCAGCAGCGGGGGAAGCGGGAGGCTGAGGGGGATGCGGCGCACCATGCGGCCCGGGGCCTCCTCCACCTGGTCCAGCAGGCGTGCCGGCCCGCAGATGACGTCGGCATCGGCGAGCAGCCTGCGCGCGGGGGGCGTCAGCGCGTCCTCAAGGCGCGGCGCGGCGCAGTCCACGCCAAGCACGGTGATGGGCTCGGGCGTGGCGGTGGAAGGGATGAAGACAAAGAGCGAGGAACGCGCCTGCCCCGTGGCGGGCCAGTCGCCCTCCGCCCCGGGGGCCGGGAGCGGCGCGGCCTTGGCCTCCGTGGTGGAGAGGGCGGCGGCCGTGCCGTCGTTACTTAAGGGCGCGAGGGGAAAGGGGCGTATCATAGGGTAAGCAGCTCCCTGCCGTCAGTGTGGAAAAGGTGGATGCGCACGGGGCGCCCGGCGAAATGGCGCGCCGTGGCCGCGGCTCTGGCGCCCACAGCGGCGATGGCCGCCATGCCGGAGGGGTCGTCCAGCAGGAGTTCCAGCGCGTGCGCGGCCGTGACGCAACGGCCGATGGCCGGCGCGCACCGTGCCCCGGCCCCGGCGCAGAGGGCCGCAAGGGCGTCCATGTCCAGCGGCGATTCGCGGGCATGGGTATATTCGAGCCCCTGGGCCAGCTTGGCAAGTTTGCCGAAAAAGCAGCCCCATACCAGGAGGGCCGGCGTCAGCTCCCCTGCGGCGGCAAGGGAGAAACGCGCAAAATCCGCGGCCTGGATGAAGGCCTGCGGCGGCAATTCCGGGTAGCGGCGCATGAGCAGCACTTCCGAGCGCCGCCCGGTGGAGAGGCAGAAAGTGCGGCAGCCGGTGGCCCTGGCAACGGAAAGCCCCTGCGCCACGGTGGCGCGCCATGCGGCGTGGCTGTAAGGCCGTACCGTGCCCTGCGTGCCGAGGATGGAGATGCCGCCCACGATGCCCAGGCGCGGATTAAGTGTCTGGCGCGCCAGCTCCTCGCCGCCGGGCACGCTGATGATGACCGTGAGCGCGCCCGGCCCGGGCGCGTCGCCACAGCGGGCGGCGAGCGCGTTTTCAAGGGCGAGGCGCATCTGCGCCCGAGGTCCCGGATTGATGGCAGGCGCGCCCACGGGCACGGGAAGTCCGGGCAGCGTGACGCGGCCCACGCCCGGGCCGCCTTGCAGATTGATGCCGGAGGCCGCAGCATCTTTCCGCAAAAATACGCTGGCCGTGATGAGCGCGCCCGTGGTGGCGTCCGGGTCGTCGCCGCCGTCCTTGCGCACGCGCGCGTGGGCACAGGGAGCGCCCGCGGGGACAGGCTGCCCGGCGAGCTCCGGCGCGGGGTACGGCGCGCACAGGGCAACGGGCACATCGAGCCACGCGCGGGGCCTGCCCCCGGGGACGGGCGGAAGCGGCGTTGGAACTCTTGCCGGCGAGCGCCCTTCGAGGATCTGGGCCAGTGCCGCCAGCGCGGCCGCCGTGGCCGCCGTGCCCGTGGTGAAGCCCTCGCGCAGGGGGCGGTCAGTTTTCGGCATCGGCCGCATCCAGCCACACGCGGCCGCGGGCGATCAGTGTCACCGGGCCGTCGATGTCCGCCATCACCCGGCCGTCCGCGCCGGGCTCGCCCACGCGCACCTGAAGGAGGGAGCCGGAGGGTTGTGTGAGCCGGCACTCGCGCAGGCCGTGGCGCGCCGAGAGCTCGAGGGCCAGGGCAAGGGCCCCGGAGCCGCAGGCGTTTTCGGCCACAAGGCTGCGCGCGTCGCGCACATGCACCACCGGGGTCATGGCGAAACCGGTCTCATGGGGACGCCACCAGATGACCCCGGCGGCGGCCTCGCCGAGCAGGTGCGCCTGCCCGAGCAGGGCCCGCGCGCTCCCGGTGAGGTCTTGCGGCAATTGGGCGTCCTCAAGTGGCAGCAGGAGATGGCTGATGCCGGGAAGCCGCACAAGGCGGGCCCCTGCGGGAAGGCCCGGAATCCTTTCCGGCCCGGTTTCCGGCGCAAGCGTCAGGCGCGCGGCCACCTGCCAGCGGGGGGCCGCGCCGCGCACGGTGAGCGCGACAGGACCCCGCCACCCGGAGACGCGTACCTCCTGCCGCATCTCCCCCCTAGCAGGGGCACTGAGCGCGAGAAGCGCCCCGAAGGCGCGGCTCGCGTTGACGCAAAATTCGCCGCCCGCCATGGTGAGGCTGCGCCGGGCGAGAGAGACCGTGCCCGCCTGCTCCGCGCCGAGAATATCGGGGGAAAGGACGGCGCGGGCGAAGGCTGCCTGGCGTCCGGGCCGTGCGTCCGCATCATGCAGGAAGATGGTGGTGTTGCCGCCGGAGCTCCATTTGGAGAAGGTCAGCGCGGGCATGGGCCGTCCTTGTGGTGCATGGCCGGAAGTATGCCCCACGGCCGTGGCACTGTCCAGCGGGCCTTGCCGCCGGGGATTTTGGGGACGCCCGTCACACCGGCGCGGCCTCCCGGGCCTCTTTTCCGGAATCGCCGAATATGACTTGCAGATTTTTCGGAAGGGGAGTATCAAAAACCAGTTGCCGCGTTCAGGCGAGCGGGGCGACGAGCCGGTCCGTACTGGCGGGCAAATCGTGACAACTGTCGGCAAACAGCTTCAAGGCCGACACACAAACCGTTTTTGGGAGGCATCATGAAATCGCTCCGTTTTCTCGCCCTCGCGGCGGTTCTTGTTCTGGGCTACGCGGTAGCGGCAGCCGCTGCCACGCCGACCTGCAACAAGAAAATCAACAGCTTCGACTTCGTCGTGGACTATTCCGGCTCCATGATGATGCAGAACAAGCAGCTCAAGAAGGACAAGATCGTCATCGCGAAAGACGTCCTGCAGCGCGTCAACGCGGCCATTCCTGCCCTTGACTATAACGGCGGCCTGCACACCATCACGCCCGACGGCGTCATCATCCCCCAGGGCCCCTGGGACCGCGCTGCCATGAGCGCCGGCATCAACAAGCTGAAGAGCGGCTTCCAGATTTTCGGCCGCATGACCAGCATGGGCAACGGCCTGCACAAGTATGAGCCCTTCGTCAGCTCCATGCAGACCCCCTCGGCCATCATCCTCGTGACCGACGGCGACAACAACCGCGGCACCAGCGTGGTGGACGTGGCCCGCCAGCTCTATGCCAGCCAGCGCGACCTCACCATCCACATCATCTCCCTTGCCGACAACGCCAAGGGCGAAGCCATCATCAAGGAGCTCGCCGCCCTCAACCCGGCCAGCATCGTGGTGCGCGGCGAAGAGCTCGCCACCAGCGACGCCGCCGTCGAGCGCTTTGTCCTTTCCGTGTTCTGCCAGGACGAGGACGTCATCGTCCTGCGCGG
This sequence comes from uncultured Desulfovibrio sp., assembly GCA_947177085.1. Lineage (GTDB taxonomy): Bacteria > Desulfobacterota > Desulfovibrionia > Desulfovibrionales > Desulfovibrionaceae > Desulfovibrio. Next base: position 1,347 of record CAMWTD010000022.1, on the reverse strand, counting down.
CGTGCACTTCGCCTTCAACTCCTACGCGCTTGACAGCAAGGCCCAGGGCATCCTCAACGAGGCCGCCGTGCTTATCAAGGCCAATCCCAACAAGCACGTGGTCCTGAAGGGCTGGACCGACTACATCGGCTCCGACGCCTACAACAAGGTTCTTTCGCAGAACCGCGCCAATGCCGTGAAGAACTACCTCGAGAAGCAGGGCATCCCGGCCAGCCGCATGACGGCCATCGGCTGCGGCAAGTCCTTCAAGTATGACAACCACACCGAGGAAGGCCGCTACATGAACCGCCGCGTCGAGATCTCCTTCGACTAGGCTGACCTGAGCGACCAGCGATGATCCCGGCCGGGCGGCACTAGCCGCCCGGCCTTGATTATGTTCAAACCATCCTGACGCGAGGTAGCCGATGCGTAAATCACTGGTGTTCATTGTTGCCCTTTCCCTGATGGCGGGCGGCTGCGCCTGGTTCACCAGCTCCGAGGAAAGCGAGACCGTCACCCCCGCTGCCCAGGCCGACACGGCCCCGGCCGTCGATCCCGCGCCTGCGGCCGAAGCGGCCAAGACCCCGGCCCAGACGAGCGCCAAGAAGGCCACGAAGGCGGCTGCCAAGACCGCGGCCAAGAAGGGCGCCAAGTCCGAAGCGCAGATCAAGGCGGAACTGGACAAGATGGGCCAGAAGCTCGTCAACCAGTCCAAGCGCACCCTCTTGCCCAACAAGGCCAACAAGGAAGTGAAGAAGGTCGGCAACCAGTATGTGGCTACCTACCTTGAGGTGGACACCAACAATGTGAGCACGGAAATGAAGCCCGGGGCCAACGGTCAGTATGTGGGCTTCATCCGCTACCAGGAACGCGTCTTTGAATGTCGCGGGGCCACGCGCCAGGCCGCGCTTTCCGCGCCCTGCACCCAGGTGCGCGCCCGCAACCTCAACGAGCTTATCCGCTACGACGGCAAGGAGTGGCAGGACTAGCCCCTGCCGTTCCCGGGCCTTGCGCTCCGCAAGCATTTGTCCGAGCCCGGCCAGTCCAATCGCCCCGGGCGGCCTGGACAGGGCCGCGGGGTGAGGAAAGTGCGAAAAAGGCCGGGCCTGTTCCGGCCTTTTTCGCGTCCGCCGAGTGCCCCCGCTTTTCCGGGGCCGCGGGCTTGACAAGACTTCGCCCGAGGGGCTAGGCTTTTTCCAACGCGAACTGAACGAGGTTTCTATGTCTTTTGCCGCTTCCGCATCCCGTCAGCAACGGCCCGGCTCCAAGGCGCCGGCCGTGTGCGGCGTTCATGCCGGTCTTTCCTGCGGCGTGGCTTCCTCGTTCCGTCTCTGGTGGCGGCGCTCTCTTTTGCTGAAGGGAGTGGCG
>CAMWTD010000021.1 GCA_947177085.1 uncultured Desulfovibrio sp. | reverse complement strand
TACTTGATGCGCGGCAGAAACCGCAGCTGAACGCCACGCAGGCGGTCAATCCTGCCTTCTGCACCCAGCAAAACACATTTGGCATTTGGATGCCTCAGGGCGATTCGCCGGCGGCTGCAACCGCAGCATGAGCAGCAAATCAACTTTTGCCTGGAAAAGACGCTGAAAAAGCGCCTTCTCCGGGCATTTTTGTTTCGTGATTTTTTGGGCACAGGCCCTATGGAGGCAACATGCATTACACCGGGCAAATCTACCGACCCCCAATGGAAAGTGAAACGCCACTCCTGCAGATAACCAGCGGCTGTTCGCACAATCGTTGTGCTTTTTGCACCATGTATGAGGGAACGCCGTTCACGGTTTCCCGCATGGAGGATATTGAAGCCGACCTGGAAGAACTGCGGCGAACTTATGGCGGGGGCGTGCGGCGTCTTTTCCTGCTGAATGGGGATTCGTTCGCCCTGCCGACAAAAAAACTGCTGAAAATCGCCGAAATGATCCACGCCCGCTTTTCGCATATCGAGACCATCAGCTGCTATGCCTCCATAAGAAATATCGGGCAGAAGAGCGATGAGGACCTGAAAGAATTGCGTGCGGCGGGATATAACGACCTCTATATTGGCATTGAGTCCGGCTGGGCGCCGGCTCTCGCCCAGATGCGCAAGGGCTTTACCCGCGAGGAAGCTGACGTCCAGCTTGACCGTCTCAAAAATGCCGGCATCCGTTACGGGGCGCTCCTGATGTTCGGCCTTGGCGGCAAAGGAAATGGCGAGAGAAGCGCAAGGGAGACGGCAAACATGCTCAAGCGGAATATGCCCTTTGTCATTTCCGCCGTGCCGACGGCCATTGCCGAGGGGAGCGAACTTGAGCGCATGCGGGAGAGCGGCGAATACACGCCGCCCACCGAAAGGGAATTGCTCGAGGAAGAACTCCTCTTGCTCCAATTATTGGAGCCCGAGCAAGGATGTTATTTCTTCGGCAGGCATCCATATAACACGGTTCCTGTGGCTGGGTATCTTTCCGAAAAGGGCCGGATGATCCAGCGCCTCTCACGGGCCTTGAGCGATTTGCCCGAGGAATTTCTGGAAAGCACCCGGCAAAGGGGGCATCTTTAGAATTTTCAAGCTCGCCAAGGGGATGCCCTTCCGTGAGGCAAGGCAGAAGACGCCAAAAATTTAATTTGTGAAAGAGTTGACAATTTCCGAGAGACGCCGTATCCAAAAAACACGCGCGGAAAAATGCAGCTGAGCGCCACGCAGGCGGTCAATCCTGCCATCCGCACGCAGCAAAACACATTCGGCATTTGGATGCCTGAGGGCGATTCGCCGGCGGCTGCACCCGCAGCATGAGCAGCGAATCAGTTTTTGGCCCGGAAAAGACGCTGAAAAGCGCCTTCTCCGGGCCTTTTCTTTTTTTCATCGCAGGAAAAGTTTCACAAGGAGGCACAGGATGAGCGTTTGCACCATGGAATCGAGCTGCATGACCGGCCAGGAACAGCGCCTTGCGGACGGGCGCGGGCAGTCCAGCCCCAGGGAGCGCACCAACAGGGCGCTCAACGTGATGCGTGCCCAGCGGCCGCGCCTCGACATCGAGCGCGCCGTGCTGTTCACCGAATCCATGCGCGAAACCGAGCAATACCCCCTCGTTCTGCGCTGGGGCAAGGCGGTGCGCCACATCCTTGAGAATATCCCGGTGGTCATCCAGGACGGGGAAATCCTCGTGGGAACCATCGGCGGCCCCGGCCGCATTTCGCCGCTCTATCCCGAGCTGCGCTGCGGCTGGTTCCCCAAGGGGATGCCCGAGACGCAAAAAAAGGACGCCTACGCCGTGCGCTCCGAGGACATCGCCACCTTCATGGAAAAGGTGGAGCCCTACTGGCGCGGCAAGACGGCGCACGAGCGCTATCTCGCCCTCATGCCCAAGGCCACGCGCGACATCATCTATGGCGACGACGACTACGGCGCCACGGGCCTCATGCAGGACAATTCCAACATCAATTCCACGCTCAACTGGAGCGGCATCTTCGACAAGATCATCAATCGCGGCGTGCTGGCGCTGAAGAAGGAAGCCGAGGACAAGCTGGGCGAGATCGAGGCTAACCCCGCCAACGGGGACTATGACAAGATTCCCTTCCTCCAGGCCGTCATCGAGTGCTACGAGGGCATGCTCACCTATGCCGCCCGCTATGCAGCCGAGCTTATGACACTGGCTGCGGCGGAAAAGGACCCCGTGCGCAAGCAGGAGCTTGAGCGCATGGCGGAAATCTGCACCCGTGTGCCCGCGCATCCGGCCCGTGATTTCTGGGAGGCCATGCAGGCGCACTGGTTCGCGCAAATCGCCTACCGCGCCGAGCAGCAAATCAGCGGCGGCGTGGCCCTGCACCGCTTCGACCAGTACATGAACCCCCTCTATGTGAAGGATCTCAAGGAAGGCAAGATCACCGAGGATTTCGCCCTCGAGCTGCTTGAAGCCATGTGGCTCAAGATCGCCCAGGTGGTGCCCTTCAGCGCCACCAACGCGGGCAACTACTGGGAGGGTTACGCGCACTTCGAGAACTGCACCATCGGCGGCGTGGACAGGTACGGCCGCGACGCCACCAATGAGATGACCTATCTCATCCTGCGCTCCAAGAAGGAATTTCCGCTGCACTATCCCGAAGTGTCGCTGCGCGTCCATGCCGGCACGCCGCACGAACTGCTGCACGCGGCGGCGGAACTGGTGAAGGAGGGCTGCGGCTTCCCCAAGTTCTTCAATGACGAGACCATCATCACCCAGCTCATGTGCAACGGCGTGCCGCTCGCGCACGCGCGGGACTATTCGGCGGCGGGCTGCACGGAGATCCGCATGCCGAATATCGACACCTATCTCTCGCTGGGCGGCAACATCAACCTCGCGGCGGCGCTGGAAATGGCGCTCAACGACGGCTGGGCGCACTTCGGGTCGCGTTACGAGAAGCTGCTCACGCCCTCCATCGCCCGCAAGGACATCAAGAGCTTCGACGACGTGATGAGCAACCTGCGCGAGTGCGTGGACTTTTACGTGGACCACTTCATGAAGCGCATGTCCGCGCTGGAGCTCACCAACAAGCAGTGCCTGGCCGCGCCCTTCATGTCCTCGCAGAGCGACATCTGCATGGAAAACCTCACGGACATCCATCAGTGCGTCATGCCGGGCAGCAACCAGCACGACACCGGCAATGTCAACTTCAACGGCTTCGGCACCTGCGCCGAGGCGCTGGCCTCCATCAAGAAGCTGGTCTTCGAGGACAATATCCTCTCCCTCGACGAGTTGCTCGAGGCCGTGAACAATGATTTCGAGAACAACGAGCCCCTGCGCCAGCTCATGCTCAACGTGCCCAAGTACGGCAACAACGACGCCTGGGCCGACGCCATCGCCCGCGACCTCGACCAGATGATCGGCGAGCTCGTGCATGACCGCCAGTCCGTGTTCGGCGAGAAATACCTCAAGTACGTGCCCGTGACCTCGCATGTGGGCCTCGGCAACAAGACCTGGGCCACGGCCAACGGCCGCCACAAGCACACCTTCCTCTCCGAGGGCATCTCTCCCACCCAGGGCGCGGACGTGGACGGCCCTCTCGCGACCATGATGTCCATCGCCAATTCCACGAGCCGCGTCTATCCCAACAGTTGCGCGCGCCTGCTCAACCTCAAGCTCAACCCCCAGGTGGTGGCGGGCGAGAAGGGGACGCAGGACCTCATCAACCTCATCCGCAACTTCGTGGACCTCAAGCTCTGGCATGTGCAGATCGGCATCTACAACAAGGATGTGCTGCTCAAGGCGCGGGAAAAGCCAGAGGACTACAAGAACCTCATCGTGCGCGTGGCGGGCTACAGCGCCTACTTCGTGGAGCTTTCGCCCAGCATGCAGGGCGAGATCATCGCGCGCACCGAACACGAGATGGTGTAGCATCATGGGCAAGCTCACAGGACGCATCTTCAATATCCAGACGTTCTCGGTGCATGACGGCCCGGGCGTGCGGGACACCATCTTCATGAAGGGCTGCCCGCTCAGGTGCACCTGGTGCTCCAATCCCGAGTCCCAGCGGCACGGACTGCAACTGGGCTGGCGGGAAAAGAAGTGCGTCGGCTGCGGAGTTTGCCTCAAGACCTGCGAACACGGAGCCCTCGGGCGCGCGGAGAACGGCGCCATCGTCCGCGCGCCCGAGAAATGCGCCAAGTGCCTCGCCTGCGTGAAGCGCTGCTACGCCAAGGCCATGCACGTCTATGGCGAGGACGTGACCGTGGACGAGCTCTACGGCCGCATCCGCAACAAGCCGCAGGCCTGGCGCGTGGACGGCGGCGTCACCGTGAGCGGCGGGGAGCCCTTGATGCAGGCCGACTTTGTGGGCGAGCTTCTCGCAAAATTCCGGCGCTACGGCATCCACACGGCCATCGAGACCACGCTCTGCGCTTCCTTCAACAAGGTGGCGAAAGTGGCCGCCCACTGCTCGCTCATCTATGCGGACATGAAGCTCGCCGACCCTGTTGCCCACAAGCGCCACACCGGCGTGGACAACAGCCTCATCAAGGCGAACTTCCAGCGCCTCAAGAAGGAATTCCCGGAAGTTCAGCTCATCGCGCGCACGCCGGTCATCCCCGGCGTCAACGACAATGAGGCCGAACTCGGGGCCATTGCCGACTTCCTGAAAACCGTGCCCGGGCTGGACGATTACGAGCTTCTGCCCTTCCACGGCTTCGCCCAGCCCAAGTACCACCAACTGGGCATCGACTATCAGTTCAAGGACATGCCCAACATGGACAAGGAAAGCGTTGCGAAAACGAACGCCCTCTTGCGCGAGCGCATCGGGCTCGTCTAGCCCGGCCACAACAAACAAGCGAACACGGAGCCCCCATGTCATCCGACGCCACACTCGCCCCCCAGGATAGCACGGAGCCCACCAGGCTGGATGTCTGGTACTGCGTCAAGGTCGCCGTCGTCCTCTTCCTCATGTTCGGCTTCGGCTACCTTGCGCCCATCCCGCCGCTCGGCAAGCTGGGCATGCAGGTCATCGGCATCTTTTTGGGGATGCTCATTGCGTGGATGGGCATCGGCTATGTGTGGCCCAGCATCCTCGCGCTCATCGCCCTGTGGATGACCGGCTATGCTCCGCTCGGCAAAATCGTCGCCACGGGCTTTGGCAACAGCATCACGGTTTTCGTGACCATGATCCTGGTCTTTGTCATCTATCTGGAGAAGATGGGCCTCTGCAACCGCATCGCCTACTGGTTCCTGAGCCGCAAGTTCATTGTCGGCCGGCCGTGGACCATTCTCCTCATCTTTTTCACGGCTGCCTACGTGATGGGCATCGTGACCTACTCCTACCCTGCCATGATCATCCCCTGGACCATCACCTACGCGGTGTGCGCGGAAGTGGGCTACAAACAGGGCGAGAAGTTCCCGGAGCTCATGATCATCGGCATCTTTGTGGCCTCCATCCTCGGGCTCATCGCCTTCCCCATCAAGTCGGCGGCCGCCGTGGCTCTGGGCCTGCTGGATACGACCACCGGCGGCCAATACACCTTAAATTTCGTCAACTACATCGTGTTGATGATCCCGCTCTCCTACAGCGTCATCCTCATATACCTTGCCATGATGCGCTTTGTCTTCAAGGCGGACGTGAGCCGGCTCAAGAACATCGACACGTCGCGCTTCCAGAAAATGAACGCCGTCCCCATGAGCTTCAAGGAAGTTTCTTCCCTGGTGGCGGTGCTGGCCTTCATCCTTTTCATGTGCATCCCCTTTATCCTGCCGCAGGACTGGGCGATCACCAAATTTTTCAAGGGCCTCGGGATGAACGGCACCCTGCTGCTCGTCATCACGCTCCTCGGCATCATCCATTACCGTGGCGAATCCCTGATGCCTTTTTCCAAGACGGCCAATAGCGGCAACCTGGGGTGGGACGTCATCATCATGACCGCGTGCAGCTTCTCCGTGTGCGCGGCGCTGGAAGACAAGAATGTGGGCGTTACAGCCATGATTGTGGAGTACGCCACGCCTGTGCTGCAAAACCTCCACCCGCTCGCGTTCCTCATTGCTTCCGTCCTCTTCCTCTCCCTGCTCACCCAGGTGATGCACAACCTCGTTATCGCCGCCATTTTCACTCCCATCATGGTCAAGTTCTCGCTCATGATGGGGCTTGACCCGGCGCTCCTGTGCATCTTCCTGATTTTCTCCTACTCCTTCGCCGTTGCGACGCCGGCATCCTCGGGGGCTGCGGTGCTCATCTTCCTCAACAAGTGGGTTTCAAAGGGCGCGTGCTACAAGATACTGATTTCACTCTACGTTGTCGCCATGCTGTTCACGCTCTTTGTGTATATCCCCGGCGGATATGCGCTTTTCCATTAGCAGCGGAGCCTTGGTGAGTTTCAAGCAGGCAGATCTGTCCACAGATAAAAACTCATCGCAAATCAGTAGGGCTTTCCTCTAGGGAGCCGCTCTATCGGAGGGCATATGTCCGTCCTGAGCAGAACCAACCAAAAAAGCCTGACCAAGGCCCTGATTCCCGCGCTGGTTTTTCTTTTCATCGTCATCCTGCCCACGCCCGAGGGGCTCACCGCCCTGGGCCAGCGGGCCTTCGCGCTGGTGGCCGCGGGCATCGTGGCCTTCAGCATCCAGCCCATTTCCATTTCCATCTCCGTGCCGCTTTTCGTGCTCCTCGGCGTGCCCGCGGGCATCTTCAACCTCCGGGACGCCATGGCGAGCTTCATGGGGCCAGCCTTCATCTTCGTGTTCGCCATGGTCTGCATCGCGCTCGCCTTTGAGAAATCGGGGCTCACCCGGCGCATCGCCCTCTTCGTGGTCGCAAAATCAGGGGGCAGCCCCAAAAAACTGCTCCTGCTCTTCATCGCCACGGCCGTGCTCTGTTCCTCCGTCATGGCGGACATTCCGGTGCTCTGTATGCTCTACCCCATCTGCCAGCAAATCATCGAAACCAACGGCTGCAACGTGAAGGGCAGCAATTTCGCTCGCTCGCTCTTGCTCGGCATCGGCTCGGGCTGCTTTCTGGGCGGCATGGGCACACCAGCGGGCTCCGCGGCCAATCCCACTTCCATCCAGATTTTGCAGGACAGCACCGGGCTCACCATCTCCTTCATGGACTGGGCGCTGGTGGGGATGCCCGTGGTCATCTGCCTCATCCCCGTCATCTGGATTTGCCTGCTCATCACCCTGCCGAGCGAAATCAAAAGCCTTGAAGGCCTGGAAGAGCTGCGCAGGGAGCGCGCCAGCCTCGGCGCGCTTACGCTCAAGGAAAAGATATTCCTCGTCGTGTTCGCCATCACGCTGCTTTTGTGGTTCACGGACAAGATCAACGGCATCCCCGTGGCCGTGTCATCCATGATTTGCGTGGCTGTGCTGGCGCTGCCTGGCATCGACATTTTCAGCTGGAAGCGCGACAGCGCGGAAATGAACTGGGACGCGGTCATGCTGGTGGGCGGCGCCACCTCCTTCGGGGCCATGCTGACCACCACGGGCGTCATCGGCTGGTTCGCGCAGGAATACCTCATTTCCCTCGTGGGGCTGCCCATCTTCCTGCTCCTGCTCTGCATCTGCCTCATCATGATCCTTTCGCAGTTCCCCATCCCCGCAGGGGCCGGGGCGGTGGCGACCATGGCCCCGGCCTTCCTGGCCGTGGCGCAGATGAAGGGCATCGACCCTACGGGCATCCTGCTCGTGGTGGCGCTGGCGCAGGCCGCGCCCATCCTGTCGCCTGCCGTCTGTTTCTACCCCATCATCAACGCATCCGGCCTGCTGGATGTGCAAAGCGCCTGGAAGAGCGGCGCCCTTATCGCCCTTGGCGAGACGGGCCTCATCCTCCTCTCCATGGCGACCTTCGGCCGCCTGCTCGGCTTCATCTAAACCGCAAGGAGAACACAATGTGGAAGATCACCCCCCTGCATGTCGGCACGCTGGATACCATCATGAGCAGCGTCATCATGAAGCACGGCGTCAAGTCCAATCCCGGCGAGCTCACCCAGCTCTATCACTTCGCCTGGCTGCTCGAGGATGAGGAGCGGGGCCGCAAGATTCTGGTCGATACCGGCGGCGACGACAATCTGGAGCGCAATTCGCGCCTGCACAATCCCATCCGGCGCGACGAGGGCAAGCATGTCATCGAGATGCTGGCGCGGCATGGCGTGAAGCCCGAACAGCTCGACGCCATCATCATCACCCACCTCCACTGGGACCACGCCCAGGCCATTCTCGACCTGCCGCGCGACCTGCCCGTCTATGTGCAGCGGGAGGAACTGCATTTCGCGCTCGACCCCTATCCCACGGACCGCAAATACTATGAGGCGGACGCCAAAGATCAGGTGCCCTACTATCTCCAGTGCTACCATCAGTACAAACTTGTGGACGGCGATGTGGAGATCGAGCCCGGCCTTTCCGTGGTGCACCTGCCCGGCCACTCCAACGGCTCGCAGGGCGTGGTGGTGGACACCAAGGACGGCCGCTTCGTCATCGCGGGCGATATGATCAATATCCGCGCCAACTGGGAGCAGCGGATGCCCGGCGGCATCTACAACGACATCAGGCGCTACTTCGACTCCTTCGCCAAGCTGGAAAAACTGGAGAAGGAAGGCGCCGTCATCCTGCCCAGTCACGACCGCTGGGTGCTGGACACCTATCCCGTGATTGGCTGAGGCCGCTTCCTGCCGACAAAATTACAGCCCCAGGAGCCGGAAATGGCGGACAAAACGAGGCTTTCCTTCTTCATCAACACCTGCATCGTGCTCTTCCTCCTCGTCGTGTTCGGCAAGCTGCCCGCCGTGGGGGGCCTGACGCAGCAGGGGATGCAGGTCATCGGCGTGTTTGCGGGCACCATCTTCGGCTGGGTGACCATCGGCATCGGCTGGCCCTCGCTTTTGGGCGTGGTCGCCCTCGGCATGACCGACTTTTACACCATGAGCGACCTGCTGGCCCTGGCCCTGGGCTCGCAGATGATCACCATGATCTTGTGCCTGCTGCTCATCTCCGCCTTCGTGCAGCAGGCCGAGCTCACAGACATGATCCTCCACAGCCTGCTGGGGCTGAAATGCGCGCAGGGAAAGCCCTTCCTCATCCTGTTCCTCTTCCTGCTCGCGGGCTTTTTCGCGAGCATCCTTTCGCACTGCCTTGCCGTGCTCATCATCTTTCTGGAACTCTTCCGCAACATGATGAAGAAAACCGGCATCCAGCCCTATTCATCGGCGGTGCCCTGCTTCTTCGTGGGCATGGCCTATGCCTTCGCCCTCGGCGACATCGCGCTGCCGTTCAAGACCACGGCCATCGTGGGCATCGGCGCCTATGAGGCCGCCACGGGGACGCCCATGAACTTCGCCGCCTTCACGGTGTTCATCTTCCCCTTCTGCATCTTCCTCATTGCCACCTATGTGCTCTCCGCCAAGTACCTTTTCCGCTGCGATCTCGGCTGCCTCCAGTCCTATGCCATCGACCCCTCGCAAAAGGTGGAAATGACCACGCGCAAGAAGATTTCCCTGCTTGCGGTCATCGTGGCCCTGCTGCTGCTTTTGCTGCCCAACATCCTGCCCGCGGGCAATATCGTGAGTGACACCGTCCGCCAGATGGGCATAGGCGGCCTGGGCCTGACCATCGTGGCCGTACTCCTGATGGTGCGCGTGGATGGCGAGCCGCTCATGGACCTGAAAAAGACTTCCAGCTATTTTTCCTGGGATGTTCTCTTCATGCTCGCCTTTCTGGTGCCTGTGGCGTCGGCGCTGGCTTCCGACCAGGCGGGCATCAAGGCCCTGCTCATGAGCGGTACCACGGCCTTTTTGCAGGAAATCCCCTCCTGGCTGCTCGTGCTGACTATTGTCACCACCGGGGCCTTTATCACCAACTTTTCCAACAATACGGTGGTTTGCGGCGTGTTCGTGCCCATCGCCTGCATGTTGACGCCCATGCTGAACCTCAACCCGCAAATCATCACGAGCCTCATCATCGCCGCCTCCTGCATCGCCATCTTCTTCCCGGCGGCGTCGCCTCTGAGCGCCGTGCTGTTTTCCCAGAAGGAGTTTGTGACGTTCAGGCAACAATGCGGCTTGGGCCTGAAAACCTTTGTGGTCCAGTGCGTCATCATCGCCTTTGCCGGCCTCGCCTGGGGCAGGCTAGTGTTTTGAAAAAGGGGAGTCTGGCATGTACGGTGGGGAGCCAGGGCGCTCCCCACCGTACATGCCAGACCTGACACCTTTTCTCTGTGTTGCCACCGACTCTTTCCTGCTCAGCTAACTGCGGGAGGACGTATGTGGAAAGTTCGGCCGATCCATGTTGCCACCCAGCATTGCATCCGAAAGGGCATGCTGGACACGGGTAAGCCCACCGATGCCACCGAGCGCATGGACATCCCCTTTGTTTGCTGGCTGCTCATGAACGAGAGTTCCGGCAAGCTGTACCTCGTGGATTGCGGGCCGGATTACGACAACGAAACCAATGCCCGCCTGCACCAGCCCATGACCATGCGCCCGGAATGGCACATCCGGGAAAGGCTCGCGGCTATGGGCGTTGATGCCGGAAAGCTCGAGGGCATCATCGTCACGCACCTGCACTGGGACCATCTCAAGGCCGTCAACAGCCTGCCGGACGCCTTGCCGCTGCTCGTGCAACGGGAGGAGCTCGCCTGGGCGGCCTCGACCCGGGGCACGCGCTTCGCCAAGGCCTACGAAACCGACGCCGGGGAAGTGCCCTACTTTTTCTGCTGCCACGCCCGCTACGAGCTTTTGGATGGCGAAAGGGAGATTGCGCCGGGCCTGCGGGTGCTCCCCACGCCGGGCCACACCCGGGGCTCGCAGTCGGTGCTTGTGGAGACCGCCAGGGGCACGCTCATCCTGGCAAATGATGTCGTGAACGTGCTGGAAAACTGGACGCCCGGCATCCGCCCCGGGAACATCGCCGATACCGAGGCCTACGAGGCGTCCCTTGAGACGCTGAAGCAACACGAGCGCCGGGGCTGCACGATAGTCCCTGGCCACGACTTCCGCATCTTCACGGAAATGGCCTCGCTCTTTGACGAAATTTTTCCTGTCCGTGGGGATTCTGCCTGTTGAAGCCGGCCTGAGCCGCTTGGTTGAATACATTCCCAGGGGGAACTGCCATGAACGCTGACACGAGGAATTTTCTTCTGAATCTGGCTGTGGTGTTGTTCTTGATGTTCGGTTTTGGCTATCTGCCGCCTTTTCCGGGCCTCAATGAAATGAGCATGCGGGTCATCGGCGTCTTTGCGGGCGTCATCTACGGCTGGATAATGATCGACATCGGCTGGCCGTCCATTCTCGGTCTCGTGGCCCTGTGCCTGACGGGCTATATGCCCACCGGCAACCTGCTTGCCACGGCATTCGGCTCGCAGACCATCGTCATGATCCTGGCTCTGCTCTTCCTGGCGGCCTTTGTGCAGCAGGCCGAACTCACGGAAGTCATCGTGGACTTCCTCCTCAGCCGCAAGGCCACGGTCGGCAAGCCCTTCCTCATCCTGTTCAACTTCCTCCTGGCCGGCTTTCTTGCCGCCGTGCTTTCGCAATGTCTGGCCGTGCTTGTCATCTTCCTCGAAATCTTCAAGGAGATCGTCCGCAAGACCGGCCTCAAGCCCTACAGCACGGCCATACCGACCTTCATGGTGGGCATGGCCTTTGCCATCGTCATCGGCGACATCAGCCTGCCCTTCAAGGGCTGCGCCATCCTCGGCATAGGCGCGTATGAGGCCATCACAGGTCAGACCATGAACCTTGCCTCCTTCACGGTCTTCATGTTTCCCATGTGCCTTGCGACGATTGCCTTTTATGTGCTCGTCTGCAAATACATCTTCCGGGTGGACCTGAGCCTTCTGCGCAACTACCGGCACGAACCTTCCAGGGGCGCGGTGGTCACGCCGTTCAAGAAGATTTCGCTCATCGCCATCATCGTGAGCCTCGCCCTCCTGCTCCTGCCCGGCATCATCCCCAAGGACTGGGCCATCTCGGGCTTTTTCAGCCAGCTTGGCCTTGGCGGCCTTTCCATGGCCATCCTTGCGGTGCTGATGATCATCCGGGTGAACGGCGAGGCCCTGCTTGACATGACCAAGGTGGCGAACTTCTTTCCATGGAAGGTCTTTTTTGTGCTGGTCGTACTGCTGCCGGTGGCGGGCGCGCTCTCGTCCGACGCCGTGGGCCTGAAGGTGCTTTTGTCCGACCTCGCCACCTCCATGCTGTCCGGGCTGCCGCCCTTCCTCGTGATCTTCGCCGTGGTGGTGCTGCCGGCAGTGCTCACCCAGTTCGCCAATAACATGGTGGTGACTTCGGTATTCGTCACCATCATCTGCTTCATGGGCGAGGCGCTCCCCTTCAACCCGGCGGTGCTGAGCTGCCTGGTCATCATGGCCGCCAATTTTTCCATGTTCTTCCCCGCGGCCAATCCCATGAACGCCATCATCTTCGCCCAGCGCGATCTCGTCACTTTCCGCCAGGAAGCCGGTTTCGGCTTTGTCGCCTGCATGATCCTCTGCATCTTCCTCGCCGTTGCAGGCTACGGCTGGGGCAGCCTCGTCTTCTGACATTCAAAACAAGGAGAAAACCATGCGCGCTTTCCAGATCACCGAACCGCACAAGGCCGAAGTTGTGGACCTGCCCGTGCCCGAGCCGGGGCCGGACGAGGTGCTCGTGCGGATGCACTATGCCGGCATCTGCGGCTCGGATCTGCACACCCTTGAGGGCAGGCACGCCCGGCGCACCCCGCCTCTCATCACCGGGCACGAGGGCAGCGGCGTGGTGGAAAAGGTGGGGGCCAACGTCAAGGACCTCAAGCCGGGCACGGAATGCGTCATCCTCGCCGAGCAAAGCTGCGGCGAATGCCGCTGGTGCCGAGAGGGCCACACCAACCTTTGCGCCAAGAAGGTGCTCCTCGGCACCAAGCCCTGGCCCGGTACCTTCAGCGAGTATGTGGTGGCCCCTGCGGCCAATATCCTGCCGCTTCCCGAAGGGCTTTCCCTCGGGCTCGCGGCCGTGACGGAACCAGTTGCCATCTGCATGCATGTGCTTCGGCAGGCCGGATGGCAGGGGGGTGAATCGGCCCTGATTTACGGCGCGGGCGGCATCGGCTCGCTCCTGCTCGCCGCGTGCCGGGCGCGGGGCATGAAGAGCGCCGTGGTCGCCGACATCAAGGATTTCAACGTCGAAAAGGCCCGGGAAATGGGCGCCACAGTGGCGATCAACAACGGCGGTGCTGACGACGCCGAACAGGCGCTGCAGGAAGCCTGCGGCCCGGACGGCGTGGACGTGACTTTCGTGACGGCCCACCCGGTCAAGATCGTCAACCAGAGCTTCCGCATGACGCGCAAGCGCGGCACCGTGACCCTTGTGGCCCAGTTCAACCAGCCGGGCATCGTGGACATCGACAAGGCGCGCATCAAGGAACAGACCCTCGTTTCCAGCGCGGCCGCCAACAGGAAGGATTTTGAGGAGGCCCTGGAAATCCTCGCCGCCTATCCCGAATATTTCGAGCCGGCCATCACCACCGAGGTGGGCATCGACGAGGTGGACGACCTGCTCCACGCCATGATCGAGGGCAAGGCGAATGTGGCCAAGGCCATCGTGCGCCTGACTGACTAGGGTTCCGCACGGCTTCGGCCGTCCATAACAAAAGGAGAAGGGATGAACCCTCTGGAAAAACTCGCCGGTTTCGTCCACCGGCTCAGGTTCGAGGACGTGGACAAGGCAGCCGACACGCAAGTCACGCTCTGCCTCGCGGATTCGCTCGGCTGCCTCGTCTATGGCAGCCGAGCGGAGCATGTGCGCAAGGCGCTTGCGGCCTACAGGCCCATGCAGGTGCAGGACGGCTCGCGCATCTTCTTTGAGAACTGGAAAGCGCCCGCGCCGCTGGCCTCCTTCCTCAACGGCTCCATGATTGGCGCCAACGCCTATGATGACCTGCACCACGGGGCCACGGTGCATTGCGGCTGCATCGTCATCCCGGCGGCGCTGGCCGCGCTGGACGGGTGCGGGCGCACGGTGAGCGGCAAGGAGTTTCTGACCACCTTGGTGGCCGGCTATGAAACCATGATCCGTGTGGCGCTTGCCGTCATGCCGGAAGTGCGCCACAGGGGCTACCATCCCGCATCGGTGGTCGCCCCCTTCGCGGCGGCGGCCGCCGCCAGCCGCATCTACGGCCTCACGGAGGAAGAGACGCTGAACGCCATCGGCATCGCCGGGGACTTCGGCTCCGGCCTCATGAGCGCGCAGCTCTCCTCCAATATTCACGGCATGCAGGCCCCATATGCCAGCATGCACGGCGTCAACGGCGCGCTCATGGCGCGCCAGGGGCTGCTCGGCATCCGGGAGATTTTCGACGACACCTACGGTTCCTTCCTGACCACGCTCTCGGGCAAGTATGACCCCGCGCCCATTGAAGCCATCGGCGGGGGCGAATTCCTCTGCAAAGGCACGGGCATCAAGTTCTATCCCACCGCAGGCTCGGTGAGCAGCGCCGTGGACGGCGTGCGCGACCTCATGGAGCAGAACGGCATCCGGCCTGATGAAGTGGAAAAGATCACCGTGCGCGTCAACAAGTCGGTCTTCCTGCATTGCGGCTTCGACTATGAGCCCGGCCCGGTTTCCGGGGCGCAGATGCACATCGGCTACTGCATCGCGGCGCTGCTCGTCTCCGGCCAGCTGGGGGCGCGCCAGTTCGAGCCGGCCTTCATCAAGAACCCGCGCGTGGCCGCTGCCATGAAGAAGGTGGAAGTCATCCACGACCCCTCCATGGACGACCTCGGCCCCGGCATGGGCTATTGCGCGCGCATCACCCTCGTGGCGGCCGGCAAGATCTTGGCGTGCGAAATCGTCAATCCCCGGGGCAGCGCGGGCAATCCGCTTTCAGAAGCCGGGGTACGCGAGAAGTTCATGGCGCAATGCCAGGGCATATTGCCGGAGGACAAGGCGGCACGGCTTTTCAGCGCCGTCATGGGTATTGCGGATTTGGCCGATGTGCGCGACCTTGAAACCATGATTTCCTGAATCCAGAACAGGAGGGCAGGCCCATGAGCGTCCACGAGCAATGCTTCATCCTGGGGGGCTACGCGCAGCCCCCGCGCGACACGGCCGTGATGTTCGCGTTCCATACCCTTTATTGCCAGCTTCTCATCAACAAGTCATCGCATTGTGTGGTGGACTGCTATCTCAACCTGCCGAGCCCGCTGGCCCGCGACTATCTGGCGGAAATCATCCGCGGTCATTGCATGGACGACGACCTGGAGCCGCTCATCGCCAGGATCCGCGCCAACGCCCACCTCTTGATCACCAATTCCGTTATCCACGCCCTTCGCAACGCCCTGGAGCGTTACCGGGAAATCATTCCAACACTATAAACGGAGAGGCCGGGGAAATCCCCGGCCTCACTTTTCAGTGCGCCCTCGCCGCTTCGAGGGGACGTTTCCTCCTAGCGGGCGAGACCTTCCCGGAGCAACTTCGCCGCAAAATAGGTGATGAGGATATCGGCCCCGGCCCGCTTCAGGCCCATGAGGCTTTCAAGCATGACGGCCTCGCCGTTGATCCAGCCTTTTTCCGCCGCCGCCATGATCATGGAATATTCGCCGCTTACCTGATAGGCGCAGATGGGAACCAGAGTCTCACATTTCGCAAGGGCGATGATGTCGCCATAGGAGGCGGCGGGCTTGACGATGAGCATGTCCGCGCCCTCGGCGATGTCGGCCCGCATTTCCCGGAGCGCCTCGCGGGCATTGCCCGGGTCCATCTGGTAGGTCTTGCGGTCGCCGCAGGCCGGGGCGGACTCGGCGGCGTCCCGGAACGGCCCGTAGAACGAGGAAGCGTACTTGGCGGCATAGGACATGATGGGCACATTGACGAAGCCCGCTCCGTCCAGCGCCTGCCGGATGGCGGCGATGCGGCCGTCCATCATGTCGGACGGGGCGAGGATGTCCGCGCCAGCCTCCGCAAGGCTGACGGCGGTTTTGCTGAGCAGCGGCAGGGTGGCGTCGTTGAGCACGCGGCCGTCCCTGGTGAGGATGCCGCAATGCCCGTGCGACATATATTCGCAGAGGCACACATCCGTCACGACGATGAGCCCGGGAAAGGCCTTCTTCAGCCGGCGCACCGCCTGCTGGACGATGCCGTCCTCCTTCCAGGCGCCCGTGGCCTGCTCGTCCTTGCCGGCGGGGATGCCGTAGAGCATGGCCGTCATGAGGCCCTTTTCCACATCCCGGCCTACCTCCTTCTCAAGCTCGTCAAGAGAGAGCTGGAACTGGCCGGGCATGGAGGCTATCTCTTTTCGGTAGCCGGCATCGGCCGTTTCCGCCACGAAATAGGGCATGATGAGTTCTTCCCGCAAAAGCGGGGTGGTTTCCCGGCAGAAGTCGCGCATCACCTGGCTCTGGCGCAGGCGGCGTCCACGATAAAATTCCATTTTCCTACTCCTCCGAAAGGGTTTGCGGGCTTGCCGCGTGCCAGCGGCGCTGCACCGGGATGCCGGTGATGATGGCGGCGGCAAAGGCGGCGAGGGCCACGGTCTGGAGCACGATCAGCAGGGTAAGCGCCGCCCCGTAGCCCTGGGCCATGTCGCGCACCGCGCCGATGAGGGTTGCCCCGAAGGCGCAGCCGAGCGCCGAGAAGGTCATGATGCAGGCATAGATGACCCCGTAATCGGCCATGCCGAAGATGCGCTTCACCAGCGGCGGCGGCTCCAGTACCGTGCAGGCGAAGCCGATGCCGTAGCAGAGGCCCCCGGCGAGGCTCGGCAGAAAGGCCAGATGGGAGATGAGCAACACCATGCCGCAAAGACCCAGTCCCACGCCGATGGGCGCGGCCCATTTCACGCCCAGCAGGTCGTTGAGCCAGCCGATGCCGAGCTTGCCGCAGGTGATGCCGATAACGGCGGCGGAAAGGATGGAAGCGGCCTGCATTTGCGTGAAGCCGTATTCGCCCATGCACGCGGGGAGATGAAAAAGAAAGGCCGAGGTGATGCCGATGAGGCCCGCGAAGAGGAAGATGCAGTAAAAACTCGGCGTTCGCAGGGCGCTTTTGAGGAGCAACCCCGCCTTGAGGTCGCTAGCTGCGGCGGAAGCGCCCGCGCCATAGGGCTTGAGGCCCAGTTCCGCGGGCGTGGAGCGGACGATGAACAGGGTGAAGGGCAGGGAGATGGCGGCCATCACGAGGCCGCAGGCCCCGTAGGCCGGGCGCCAGCCGAACTGGGCGATGCTCCAGGTGATGAGCGGGCTTGCCAGAGCCGAGGCCACGCCTGCGGCGGAAAAGGAAATGCCCATGGCGAGGCCGGTCTTGCGCGCGAACCAGTTGGTTATGAGCACGGGAATGGCGAGATAGATAAGGAAGGCGCTGCCCACGCCCAAGAAGACGCCCGCCGCGTAGAAAGCCCAGATGC
>CAMWTD010000020.1 GCA_947177085.1 uncultured Desulfovibrio sp. | reverse complement strand
CCTCAAGCATGGCTCTTTTTGTGCCTGTCAAGAGAGTTGCGTGGGGTTTTTGGGCATATACTGAAGTCAGCCTCAGGCTGGGAGTGGGGTAGCGGTAACGCCCCCGACCGTACGCTAGCGGTTTACGGCTCCCAGCCTTGTCTATTTTGGGCAGGGCAAACGTAAAGCCTAGCGAGGTTTCATCATGGAAATGGCCCTGACCTTCAACGACGTGACCCTCACCCCCATTCGTCACCAGAACCGCCTTTGGATTCGCGCTGTCGAGCTCGCTCGCGCTTTGGGGTATTCTTCCGAAAAATCCGTTTCCAACATCTACAAGCGGAATCAGGACGAATTCTCCAATGAAATGAGCATGGTCATCAATTTGATGACCACGGGAACTCCGGCCCCGACTCGTGTTTTCTCCCCGCGCGGCTGCCACCTGCTCGCCATGCTGGCCCGCACAAGGGTTGCCAAGGAATTTCGCAAGTGGGTGCTGAATATCCTTGACAAGCTCGCGGAGGAGGAGCGCGCGGCGCTTTCCGGGAATGTCAAGGAAATTCCCGACGGCCCCTCCACCGCCGCCAGCCGCGCCCCGCTGCGCAGCCTCGTGCACGCCTGGGCGCAGGTGTCGGGAATCTCGCACAACGCCCTGTGGCCGCAGGTGCGGGCGCACTTCCAGCTTTCGCGCATCGACGACCTGCCGGAAAGCTGGTTGCCGGATGCCCTTGCCTTCGTGCAGGAGAAGATCGACCAGTGCGTGAAGGGCATCCCCACCACCCAGCCGGCCGCTGAGCTTCCTCCTGCCCCGGAGCCGAAGCCGGCCCCGGCCCCGGAGGAGCGCCCGCTCTGCTACCGCAACGGCTACTTCTACCCCATGCGCAAGAACCAGAAGCATGTCGTGGGGCCGCGCGAGAAGGCCATCGTGGACTTTTGGCGCTTCGACTATCCGCGCAAGGAGGCGGAGCTTGAGGAGCGCTTCAAGAAGCTCCTCGAGGGCATTGACGGGGCCATCGGCGATACCGTTCATCAGGCCGTGGCCGCCATTGGCCGGGATGCGGACACCATGTTCAGCATCTCGTGCATGCTGGAGGGCCTGTACGCCGCCAAGGACGGGGCGCAGGAAGCCTTCAAGGAGGCCCTGCGCCTCGCCCGGCTGCACATGCGCATGGCTACCAGCATGGCCACGGCGATGAATCGGTAGAGGGTCGAGGAAAAACGAGGGGCCGGGAGCAATCCCGGCCTTTTTCTTGTATTGCATGGCATGGACAGCGGGCCGCTTAGTGGGTATCTGTAGGGCGTGGAGCTGGTATGAAACTCAAGAGCCGACTGAAGCGAGTCACCGATATTCTGGAAAAGCTCGGCGTGGCTAGCCTTGCCATCGGACTCTTTCAGGATAATCAGGTGGGCTTGTGGTGGGGCATCGGCTGTCTTTTGGCGTCTGTGGTGCTCACACGGGAGGATGTGTAGATGGTCTGGACAATCTTCGGCGCTTTCGTGGTGGCCCTGACGGCATACGGGTTTTACCTCGCCCGCAAGGAACACTAGCCGCCCAATGACTGAATGGCTTGTTTTTCTGGTGGTCGCGGGTATTGCTGGCATTGGCATTGTCGCGGCCTTCAAGGCCCGGTAGCCATGACCTACGCGCTGGCCGTTGCCTTCATCCTGCTGGTAGGCCTCTCCGGCTATCTTGCCACCCGCCGGGGAAAGCGCGACTGACACCACCCTACCCTGCATCCCCCTCATGTTTGCCCCTGGGCACGCATGAGCCGCCCCGGCCCGCGCCGGGGCTTTTTATCCCTATCCTCCCACACTCTGCGGCCCCCGCGTCACGAAAGCCCCCTGGCCGAAAGGCATGAGCCCGGATCCCGCAAAGCCGAAGGTGGCCCTGGGCACGTCGTAGAGCTCATACCCCACGCCCGCCGGAATGGGCGTCATGTCCGCCTTGGAAAGTATCGCCCGCTCATACGTCTTGAGGGAGAAGCGGAATACGAGACGCATGTGCATGGTCCCCACATGGAGGGCCATGACCGGCCCGCGCTCGGCAAAGAATTGATGCAAAATTGCATTGAGCGAGGCGAGCGTGCCGTCCGTGATATTGATGGCCGCCTTGAGGAAGATGAGCAGGCGGAAGGCATCGTCGGCGAGCACATAGGTACTGGTGGCATTGGCGTTCCAGAATGGCCCCTGCCCGAAGGGCACGAGGCCCGAGCCGTCGAAGCCGAAGGCATCCGGGACGCCCTCAAGCGTGACGGCGCGGTTCACGGCCACGATGCGGCCCCAGGCGTCCAGCCCCCAGCCGATGGCCGTGCGCGGGTCGAACACCTGCTCATAGAAGGCATCGATGTCCGCCGCCGGATCCATGAGGGCGTTGAAGCCCTCGACCAGCGCGAGCATCCGGGGGCTGTTGTCGTACTGCGAAAGGATGGTGGCGCGCCAGTTTTTCATGCGGCCTCCACGGTGACGTCGATGGCCGCCGCCACGAGGCTCGGGAAGCGGTCATAGGGAATCGTCACCATGTTCCCGGCCGCGCCCCCGCCCGCGCTGATGGTGACGGCGAGCAGGTCCGTAGCCCCGGCCGCCAGCGCCGGGCAGTAGAAGCGCGAGGCATAGACGGTGTCGCCGATGCGCACGCGCCCGGCCGCGCTTTGGTGCAGCGCGCCGTTGTTGTAGGGATAGGGCTCGCCGTAGAAGTCCGCAAGGATGTTCTCGCGCACAAGCTGTGCGATGTTGGCGGGCGTGGCCGCATTGGCGCGCAGGGTCACGGTGATGGCGAAGGCAAGCTCCGCCGGGCGCTCGAAAAGCACAGTCTCCACCGCGCCGGTCACCGGGTCCGTATAGGCCACGGCGGTGTTGCCGTTGTAATCGCAGCCGCCGGAAACGCTGTTGTAGA
Organism: uncultured Desulfovibrio sp.; assembly: GCA_947177085.1. Lineage (GTDB taxonomy): Bacteria > Desulfobacterota > Desulfovibrionia > Desulfovibrionales > Desulfovibrionaceae > Desulfovibrio. Next base: position 15,198 of record CAMWTD010000020.1, on the reverse strand, counting down.
TGGCCGCTGCGATGTCCGCGTCGGCCCCGCCGGTTACGGAAATATAGATGGAGTGGGGGCCCATGATGATGCCGCCTTCCTCTTTCGGCGCGTCACCACGATTCTGGCGGGCAAGCACGTCAATCACGCCCTCGATGTTGGCGACTTCGGCATAGACGCTCGCCAGCATGGAGCGGGAATTGAGCGCAACGGAGTCATAGCGGCGCTGCTCGAAGGCGCGGCGGCCCTCCACGTTCTGCCCGGTGGCCCCGGCCTCGGGATTCGTGACCGTATCCCAGCCGTGAATGACGGTGACAATGGTGGTGACGCTCCCGGCCTCCACCTCCACCGGGCCCGCCTCCTTGGCGGCGAAGGGAATGAGAACGGAGCCCCCCGCCGGGATAGTGGTCGTGGTCTGGCAATAGAGCTCATGGCCCGCCGCGTCCTTGACCAGCGCGGGCTCCGTGCTCGTGTCCGCGCCGGGAATGACGACGCCCGCAAGGCCCGTGCACTCGCACATTACCACCGTGGGCCGGGCGGGCTGGCGCTCGATGAAGTAGATGGCCGCGAGCGCGTCCTGAAAGCGGCCATCGGCATTGGCCGGGTCGAACTGCTGGGCGAGATGGAGAAGCTGGTTGTTCTTGTCCTGAATGGCCGCCGTCTCCGAGGTGATGAGCTGGCCTTGGGGCGTCGCCATGTCCGGATTGAGCGTGTTGTTGAAGGCCGCCTGCCAGTAGCGGGCCACGGCCGCGCGCACTTCGGCCGTTTCCGGGGCCACGGGGCCCTGCTGGGTGAAGGTGAGATTAGAGGGCAATGTCAACCTCCTCGCCGTTGGTGGTGATCACGCGGATTGTGCCTTCAAGCACGCGGGCCGCGAAGCCGGTGAGCGTGGTTTTTGCGGCCGCCACGCCGGGCACCTCGAGGGCGCGGCGGTTGGCGCGGGCGCGTACGAGCTCCGCCGGGGGAAGGGCCGCAAGCTCGCGCTGAAGGTAGGGCACGCCCGCCTCGCCGTCGTACCAGCCTTCGCCCTGAAAAACGCGCTCATAACTCGCCACGTCCTGCACGATACGCGGGACGCCGCTCACGGTGGTGAGGTTGCCGCCCGGGCTCAGTGTCAAATCCCATTCATCGGAAAGCGCAAGGCTGTTCATTTTGCCGGTTCTCCCGTGTTGCCGCCGCCGGGCATGACGCCGGTGTGCTGGTGGTGCATCTGGCTGATGCCGCCCGCCGTCTGGTCCCCGGTGCTTTGCAGTGTGCCGTTGATTTTCATGTCCGCATTGATGGTGGCCGAGCCGCCGGAACCGCCCATCTGGAAGTCGGGCGTGTTGCCGTGGAAGAAGGGTGAATCCGTCTCGATGCCCGCCGGGGCCTTGATGGTGAGCTTGCCGCCCTTGAGCTCGATCTTTCCGCCTTCGCCGTCATCCAGCGTCAGGCCCTCGTCCTCCACCATGAGGTAGCGGCGGGGGAGCGCGTTCAGGAAGCCGCCCAAATAGAAGCCGTCACTCTTGGAATAGGCGCGGGCGCTGCCCGGGTTGCCGGGTTCGGCCCCGCGAGTTCCCTTGACTGTCTCCGTATCGCGCATGGCATAGACGGCAAGGCCCATGTCGCCGGGCTTGGGGTCGCAGACGATGGCGTTTTCCCCGCCCTGAATGCGCAGGTAGGGCAGCTCGAAAAGCTCGCTCTGGCCGTGGGCCTCTCCTTCGCCATCCACAAGATTGACGAGCGGGCGCACGCTCACCGTGCCCGCGGGCGCAAGGCCGCCCTCGTTGCTCACGGCCGTCACGGTGACGGGCTCGGCGGTGTTGATGCCGTTGAGCATCTGGCGCACGAAAAAGGCAAGCGCGTTGACGGCGCTGTTGTTGGTGGCTATGCCCTGCTGGCCCTTCATTTCTTGCCCGCCTTCTTCTGCGTTTGGCCGGGATAGCTGGCCTTGACCTCACTTTCCCATGACGTCGCGCCGGGATAGTTGGCCTGCAACTTGTGCGAAAGGCTCTGCACCTGCCACAGGCCCGAAGCGCGGGGGACGATGCTTTCAATGCGCAGGGGCCCGCCAAGCTGGAGCTTCGGCTCATAGATGCCCTTGGCCTTGATGCCCTCATTGTCAAAGCCCGGATAGCCGAACATGCCCGTCTTGTCCTTCCAGACAGGCGTTGTGCCTTCGTCATCGTCGCGCCGAAGCTCGCCATAGGGGGCGATGACCATTTCGCCGTCATCCACGATGAGGCTGATGCGGGCGGCGGATGCGATTTGCCGCGCCTGCTGCATGGGGCCGCCCACGAAGGCCGGGTTGCGGATAAAGACGCCCTCGACACCGCGATTGACGAAGGCGAGCTTCATGTCGGCGGAAAGACGCTTGAGCAGGGCCGCCGCGTCCTGCGCGCCGGGCCCGGTGAGCGGGGGAACAGGGGTGACGCTCGCCACATAGCCCGTGATGCACTCGATGTCGAAGCTCGGGTCCGGGGCGCTGTTGAAATTGGGCACGGCGGAAACGATGTCGCCGGAAAAGGCGAGGGTGAGGCCGTTTTCCTCGTCCCCGGCATAAATGGCGATGGCGTTCTTGCTCACTTCAAGCGGCTGGAAGGCGAGCGTGGTGAGCACCTCCATGTCAGAAAGGGGCAGGTTGAAGATTTTCACCGTGGCCTTGTTCTTTTCCTCGCCGCCGGGCTTCTTGATGTCCACGTCCATGCCGAGCCGCAAAATCCTGGTGTTGGCCGTCTCGCCCGTGGCGGTGTTAAAGCCGCCCTCCGCCAGCGTGATATGGGCCTCGAGCAGCTTGCGGGTGAAGCTCGTGTTGCTCATGCCGCGGCCTCCTCCACGGGTTCCGGCGTCTCGCCCGGGGCGAGCCACACAAGGCGGAAGCGGTCGTCAAGGCCGCGCCAGTTCGGCGGCTCGTCGCCCTGCATGTCCACAAAGAAAAGCTGCCCCTCGAAGGCAAGGTGGCGGTAGAGGATGAGCGGCGTGAGGTTCTGGCAGATAGCCCCGGAAAGCACGACGTTGCGCTCCACGGCGATGTCCATGAAAAGATGCTCCACCATATCCACCGGGCGCGTATACAGCCGCAGGGTGCAATTCTGACCGCCGAGGACGATTTCAAGGCTCTGGTTGGGCACGGCCCTCAAGGGGATGCGCTGCATGGTGGCTCCTAGTTCAGTCTCCGGGCGATCTGGCCGTCGTATTTCTTCCACGTGCGTTCTTTGGTGGCGGTGTCGGCCTCCTGGGGGGCCTGCTTGCCCGCCTGCTTGGTGGCGCTGTCGCCCGGCTGCCTGGGGCTCTTGGTGGGGGGAATCTGCTCATTGCTGTATTCCGCCTCCACCTGCCGAATCTCCTCCAGCACGAGGTTGACCACGAGGCGGTCCACGCCGTTCTCGTTTTTGCGGTCGTAGTCGTAGGAGGTGAGGCTGTAGTCCATGAACTCCTTTTCCGGCGTGATGACGCTCACAAGGTCCGTTCCGGCCACGAGCGCGTCCAGCGCGTCCAGCATGGCGGAAAGCTCGGCGGTAGATGCCGTGCGGGCGAGGACGACGCCTACCTGCGTTGGCGAGACCACCTTGTTGTAGTCCGCAAAACTGCCCTTCTCCACCGGATCATGCGCGGCCTTGGCCTCCACCTTGACCGTACAGGCCATGAAGGTGTCGAAGGGCACGGCAAGGCCGCCGTCGGCCTTGTAGATGCTCCAGCTACCGGGAACGCCGGGGGGAAGGATGCTGAAAAGACCGGGCATGGGGCCTCCTAGTATGCGCCGTCCATTTGGGCCGTGCGGTTGCTGAGTTCCCCGTAGATGTCATCAGCGATGCCCTCGGCGTCCGCGGCTTTGGAGTAGACGTTGAGGGTATTGATGTTGGTTTTCTGGTCCACGTGGCGGCTGTTGTCCACGCGGGCCCCTCCTGCCCCCATGTCTCCGGGCTTTGCCATGGCGGCGAGCGGCGTGCCCCAGGCGTCGTAATTCTGCATATAGGCCGCCTGCGCTCCGGCGTCGCCCGCCTTGGCGGCCGCGTGCGTTTCCGCGCCCTTCTGGCTCGTGGCGTCATCGGAAATCATCTTGCGCAGCCAGTCGGGCAGAAGGTCGAGCAGCCAGCCCTTGATGGTGTCCACCATGCCCTTGAACCAGTTCTTCATCGCCTCCCACGTGGCCTTGACGCGGTTCCACGCGGCGGTTGCGTCCGCGCCTTGGCCGGTGACGGCATCCCACAGGTCGAGGAAGAAGCCGATGACATTGCGCAGGGCGTTCCTCACGCCTTCAATCTGTTCCTGCGAGAAGCCCAGGCGCTTGGCGAATCGCTCAATTACCGAGTCGCCGCCGGTGATGAAGGCCCAGAGGTCGTCAAACGCAAGGCCCAGGGCCGTAACGATGGCGCCGATTTTCAAGAAGGGCAGAAGCGCCGCCTTGGCCGCCCATGTGGCCTTGACGAATTTCAGCATGGCCGGGGTGGCCCTGCCCATGAGAATTGAGCCGACGGCCATGAAGAAGGCCGTCACGACCTCACTGTTTTCCGAGATCCATTGGGCGGCCTTATGAATGATGTTGGCGAACAGCGTCATCAACGGGATGGCCGGGGCCACGGCGCGGTAGATGAGCGCCGTAAGGCTTGTCTGCATATCCTGAATGGCGTCATTGGCCTTGGCCGCCGCTTCGGCGTCCGCCTTGGTGAACCTGATGTGCTCCTTCCCGGCCTTGACGGCCTCTTCCGTGGCCTTTTTGCCCTGCTGAAGCAGCATGACGAGGCCCTTGTCGAGCCCCAGCTTTTCGCCGAAGCCCGCGGCTTCCGCCGGGGCCATCTTCTCGAACTTTTCCGCGAGCTCGGGCAGGAGCTGCATGGCGTCCTTCACCTTGCCGTTGGCATCCCTGGCGCTGATGCCGAGCTCCTGCAGGAAGGGGAGCATCCGCCCCTTGCCCGTGGTGGCGATGGCCGTGAGGTTGGCCGTGAGGCCCTGAAGGGACTGGCGGAAGCCTTCGCCCGTGCCGCCAGCGTGCTTGACGGCTTCTTCCCAGGCCTGCACGTCCTCCACGGCTACGCCGAGGGAGTCGGAGTATTTGCCGAGCGCGTCCGCCTGGTCGAGGTAGGTGCTGATGGCGCTCTTGATGCTGAAGCCCACGCCGAGGATGCCGGCCACCTTGGTGAGCGTGGGCATGAGGCCCTGAAAGCCGTTCTTCGCCTTCCCGGTGACCTCTTCCACGTTGACGCCAAAACGCTTTGCGGCGGCGTCCAGCGCATCCAGCTTTTCCTTGCTGGCCCCGGTGCGGATAAGCTCCTCGCGCAGCTTTTTATACTCTTCCGTGACCTGCGCGATCTTTTTTCCATCCTCTACCGCCTTGTCGAACGCTTTCTCAAGGTCGGTAACGTGTTTCGGGATTTCATCCAGCTTATGCTGGACTTTTTCCACCTCGGCCTTGAAGCTCCCGGCCTTGAGCAGGAGGCTGATAACGAGTTCACCGGCGTTCATGGCTGAACTTGCTCCATGTGCGTTGGTTGTGGCTGTCGATGGTGATGATTTCCAGCATGTCCCAGGAGTCCTCGAGGCTGTAGACCGTTTGCAGATCCTGAAGCGTCGCCATGCCCCGGCTCACGGGGAGGCCAATCACATCGGGCAGGTTGGCGTAACCCCGGAGTCCTTGGGGCCTTGGCTCGCGGCAAGGAGGGATGCCCAGGCCCCGCCGCTTTCGGAAAAACCCAGGCTGAGCGCCACCACCTCCAGGCGCAGGCGGAAGCTCGTCGCCACGTCCTCGATGTGGGCGTCGAGGTTGTCCTGCCTGAGCTGGATAACGGCCTCGGGGCGCTCGGGCTTTGGCACGCGCACGATGAAGTCGAGGAGTTCATCGTAGAGCGGTTCGGCCTTTTCCCACGAGAGGCCCTTGAGCCCGCGCAGCATGGAGGACGCGGCGGCCACGGCGGCCCCGCTGCTCGTTTGCGCAAGCCCCGCGATATGCGCCGGGATGTCGCCATCGGCCCCGAAGATGGCGAGGAGCGCCCGGGCGCACCACTTTTCCAGCCGGGAAACGGGCATTTCGGTAACGCGGAAGGTTTTGCCCTGGTCGCGGCCTTCCTCGATGGTGATGGTCATGTCCTTGCGCATGGTGGCCTCCTAGGCTTTCACTGTTTGGGGGTTTTCGGGCCACGGCGTCTCTTTCCCGCCGCCGTCCCAGGGCGCGCCTTCTTGCGCCGGAAGGTCGCGCAGGGCCTGGCGGTAGGCCGTGACCTCGGCCCGCTGCTCTTCGGCCAGCGGATAATCCGCCGCCGTCAGATAGTCCGTGGCGGCAAGCCGCGCCTCGCGCTCCGCCCGCAGCAGGGCGAAGCGCTCTGCCTCGGTTTCCGGGTCGGCGAGCCACGCCGCGTACTCCTGCGCCGCCTGTTCCGCGCACCTCTCCCTCCACGCTTCCTCGGTAATCAGGCCTTCGGCCAGCTTTGCCGATGCGTCCTCCTCGCGCCACACCGATCCCTGCCCGGTCTCCGGGTCGTAGAGGTTGACGGTGGCTGGGGCGTCCGCCGCGCGCGCCATGCGCCGGGCCTTGAGCGGCGCGGGCGCGGGAAGCGGGCCGGCGGCCCTGGCCGGATCATGCCAGCGGATACGAATCACGCCCTGCTTGCCGTCGTAAGTTGTCGCTGTCGTGTTATTGGCATAGTTCCAGATATTGATACCACCCCCGGCTCCGTAAAATCGGGGTGCTCCCTCTGTACCCCCTGGCCCTTGAGCACAGGCGTTCGACTGATTGGCGCCGTTGGATCCATTTGTGTCGTTGTGCGTATGAGATGTCCCATACGCACATGCTATATACGAGGAAGAGTCCCCAGAAAAAGATCCAAGGGCTATAACCTTCCCCGCGAATGATGTATTACCACCGTTCTGCCCCGGTGTGGGCCACGTAGTCCCCGTACCTTTCTTTCCGCCGGAGCCTACGACTACATTTACAGTCTCGCCGGCCTGAAGATATACGAAATCTTCCTTCCACTCGCCCGACTGCCCAGTGAACCCCCAATGCTGGATGCTATGGGCAAAGGATCCCTCCCCCCCAGCAATACAAAGAACATTGTACCAGCCGTCCACCGGGGCGGTCCACTGGCCGCTTTCGGTGAGCCAGACCTCGCTGTTGGGCGCGCCCGCAAACAGGAGCTTGAGGGCGAGCCAGTGGCCGCTCTCGTCGCCCACCGGATCCACGGGGCCCACAGTTCCCGTGCCGTCCGGGCTGGGCGTGTCGGGTCCCGAGGGCCTGAGGGCCATGTAGGCTTCGCCGTCGCTGCCCTGCACGATAGCATTGGCCCGATAGTCCAGCGCGGCATCCCACGGGTAGACGCCCCCCGCCTGCTGGAAAAGCGTGTGCTGGGAAAGGAGCTTGTTCACCGCGTTGAAGTATTCGCGCTGGGGGGCCACGCCCCCCGCCTCGAGCGGCAGGGCCGTGAGCGCAGGCCAGCCGCTTTTGTAGGATAGCGCCCCGGAGCCGGGGGGCGTTTCGGCCACGATGTTCAGCACGTCGGCGGCCTCGCCGATGACGCCGGGGAGGAAAGGAGGAACGGAAGGAATGGGCATGGCGGCTCCTATACCGGGGAGGATTCCCACTTGTCGAAGGTGATGACAAAGGCCGAGGCCTGGAGGGTCTGGGCCACCACGGGCATGTCCTGCACGGCGGTCATGCCGCCGCGGCTGCCCACATACTTGCGGCCGATGGCCGGGAGCGTGAACTCCGCATTGCAAAGCAGCACTTCGCGCAGGGCGTCCTGCGCGGCCGCCCAGTCCTCAAAGAGCCGCAGGCTCGGCGAGTCCGCCGACAGGGTGACGGTGATTTCCTTGTTGGTCATCACGAGGCCGAAGCTCGTGTGGCCGTCCACGCCCACCTGCGCGATGACGGGGTTGCGCTGGGCCATGCTGATGGCCGCGTCCGTGCTGTAACCCTCGATTTTCACCGGGGCCGGGTAGAGGCCCGGCACGGTGAGGTAGAAAACGCTGTTGACCGCCGTGATGGTCATGCCGTTCATGTTGTCCATGTTGCCGCCCCCTTATTGGATGGCCGTGCTCGGAAGCACGATTTTCTGGATGCTTCCGCCGTCCATGTAGTAGAACTTGCAATCCGGCGTGCCGCGCGCTGCCCGCACCGTGGCCCCCGGATCCTTGACCTGCATGTACCAGCCCTGCGTCTCGAGGCTCTGGCTCACGTCCTTGCCGATTTCGGCGATGAGCTGCACCTTCTGCGTCTGCGAAAGGGTGACGCCCGGGCGGATGGCCCCGAAGTTCAAAAAGCGCTGGATGGTGTCGAGGCATGCCGTGCGCACCATGGCGTAGCCGTCCTCATTGTAGGGGATGGACTTCACGGCCTTGAAAAGGTCGAGCAGGTTGAGCTGGAGGCCGTCCTTGAGGGCGATGGCGTTGAGGTAGGTATCGAGCCAGTCCCACTTGCCCGTGACCTGCCCGTTCTGGAAGAACTTGAACTGCGCCGATGCCGTGGCAAAGTCCGCATAGCAGTTGTAGCCGTTGGCGAGCAGGGCGTCGTAGGCCTCGTCGTTATCGCACGTGACGGCGAGCCCCTCGCCCTGCTTGAAGGCGAAGGTGAGGCGGCCGTTGTACTCGTCGAAATTGATGCAGGCGGCCACGCCCATGACCCATGCCGCAAGCTCGGCCGTGTTGAACACCGGGCATGTGCCCGAAAGCTCCTCCACGCTGTCCACCTGATAGCCCGCGCTGGCCGTTGCGCCCTGTACCTGCGCGGCGTTGTCCGTATCCCACATCACATAGCAGAAGCGGGTGTCGTAGCCCGCGCACCAGGCGGCCAGGGCCAGCTTTTCCTCAAGCGCGGGCTCCCACACCGTGCCGAAGGTGACCCAGTCCCTCGCATAGGCGAGCACGTTGGTCATGCAGTCCGGGAGGGTCTGGCCGTCGATGCCGGGCGAGACAACGGCCCCGGCCTGCTCCGTGAGGCCGAGCAGGGTGGCAAGGTCAACGCCCGTGGTGGGCGGTGTGGCGAAGCTGATGGTGGATTCCGCGCCCGTGGTGGGGCTTGTGATTTGCCATGCGCGGGTCAGGCTGGAATAGCTCACGCTTGCGCCGGCCCCTTCGGGCATGAGGACGGAAAGCGCGGCCTCCATGCGCGCCGCCACGTCGGAGAAGCTGGTGGCGGCCGAAAGGTCGATGTTTTCCACGCTGTAGGCCGTGTCATTGATGCTGATGGTGAAGCCGCCGATGCCCGCGTTCTTGAGCGCGGCAAGCGTGCCCGTGTAGGCGGCGCTCCTGAGCCACGCGGCGGCGTCCCGCTGCCTGTAGGCCGCGAAGTAGAGCTCGCCGGGAAGGCTCGTGGTATTGACGTAGCCCCGGAAGTAGGTCTGCGCGAGCGCGGCTTCCGGCGATGTGGAGCCGAAGTAGGCGGCCACGGCCTGCGCGGAGGCGAAGCGCAGCACGCGGCCGGAAGGCGGAAGCTCACTTTGCGTGAGCAGAAGCCCCGCGAAGGTGAGGCCCACCGTGCCGCCGTCGATGACGCGCGGCACGATCTGGACAAGTTTGTCGGCATTGACGCTCATGGGTTCCTCCTTGAGCTAGGGCTTGGGGTGAAGTTGAAGGTTCACATCCGTAAAGAAGTCCAGGCCGACGGCGGTGACGTCATTGACCTGAAGAAATACCTGAACCATGAAGCGCGGCAGCCATTGCTCGTCGCCCTCGGCCTGCGTCAAGTCCTGCGGGTCTTCGCAGGAAAGCGGAGCCATGCCGTAGGGCGCGAGGAAGTCCGCGCCGATGGCATCCCGCAGGAGCGTGGTCAGCGTCTTGGCCCACGGCGCGGCCGAAGCGCCGTAGCAATCAAGCTGCACGCGGCGGCGCGTGGGCTGGATGACGCTCGCCACGCCCGGCTCCGCATCCCAGGCGTGGCGGTTGGTGGCAAGGCGCGTCATGGCGAGCGGGGTGATGAGCACATAGTCCGGCCCTGCGGGCGAGCTTACGCGGTTCACGTAGCCGCGCACCACGAGCGGGGCGACGTCACCGTCCGGGGCCTTGAGAAAGCGGGTGCAGAAGTCGCCCAGCGCCCGCACGAGGGCGGCGTCGGTATCCGGCTGCGTCACGAGGTTCATGCCGTGGCCCCCGGTGTCTGGTGAGCCGCTGGCGGTTCGGTTGCGCCTGGTTCCGGCGCGGGCGTGGCGCGAAGCTGCACGCAGCGGACCTTGGTCCAGCCGGCACCAGGACTCCAGCGCTCGAGCACCTGATCCACCTGCCACTCGAAACCATCCCAGTAGAGGAGGTCCCCGCCCTGTTCCTTGGCGCGCCTGAGGCCGTTCCACTCGCCCTCAAGGTAGAAGTCGTGCCAGATGGTGTTCTCACGCTGCTGCACGAGGAATTGCAGGGTCTTGTCGGCCACGGGCTGGGCCTGCGCCTTGACGGCCACGGCGGGCTGCCAGATTGGGCGCTGCTCGTAATTCACCACGGCAAAGCCCGCGCTTTGCAGGATGACGACCGTGACATCCTCATTCACGAGATTGATGAGCGGCCGGACGATGGCGTGGAGGTTCATGCCCATGTTACGCCCCCGCGCCTTCGAGTTCGTAGTCAATGGCGTCCAGAAGGTCCCCGGTATCCACGAGGGGATTGTCCCTGCCGCTGCGCTTGTGGCGGATGGTGGATTTTTTGTTCTCCGGTTCCTTCCACGCCTCGATGACGCGGCGCACGTCGGCCTGCGCCTGGAGGCCAACACGGTTGAACGCTGTTTCCGGGTCCATGCCTTCCTTGATGAGCTGGGCGAGCTCCGGTATCCACGCGCTTTCTGCAAAGGTGTCGAGGCTGAAGCGCATGAAGGGGCGCGAAGGAATGCGCTGCGTCCCGTATTCGTTATAGATGGCGTATTCCGCCACCTGAATGGTCGTGGGCTGGGCCTGTTTCTTGCGCTTCTTCCCGTCCTTGGGCTCCTTGGGCGCGGTGGTGTGCGTCGCGCCATAAAGAACGCCAACCTTCAGGCGCAGGTCGCGGCCCACATCGGGCAGGAGCTTCGCCAGTTCCGGGATCTTAGTATTTGACGCCGCCAAACCACTTTCCCCCTGTCCTGTAGGGCGCGAGCATTTGCCACGCCGTGGCCCCGCACTGGGTTTGCTGCCACCAGGCGGCACCACGCCCGCCATCGAGCCCTGATGCAAGCTGCACGCTCACGCTGCCTTCCGTGGCCTGCGTGGCCCGGCCCACCATCCCGCCCCGCGCCTCAAGCGCTGCTAGGTGGCACATGACGACATAGAGAATCGTCTTGCGCGTGGTCACTGACGGCGGGTTATAGGGAATGGCCGAGCGGGGGCGGTTGCCGACGAGAAGACAAGCCTGCTCGAACCACTGCTCCACCTTCGCGTCCGTTGCGGAAGCGTGGTCAGGATAGAGCTCGCGGAAGAGCGCCGCATCGAGTTCGACAACCGCCCCGGCCATGGCTAGCGGCCCTCCGGCGCGGTGTGAGCGCCTTCCGCATGCACGTCCACCTGCTCCATGCCCGTAGCCACGCCATCAGAGACGTCGCGGGCATGGGCGTCGCCGTTGCGCGGGTCGGCTTCGGCGAGCAGCAGGGGCGGGGTGGCCGTGAAGTAGGCGGCCTTGCCGTAGTGCTTTTTGACCCACTCCCAGTCACTCTCGGCCACGCCCGCCGTGATGCCGTATCGCCCGGCGGTCAGCACCCGCACCATGCCGCGCGGCGTGTTGGCCCCGTTCAGGGTGAGCGTGCGCCCGCCGGGAAGGGAGAAGCTGATGCCGCTCGGGAGCGCGCAATAGACGGTGACGAGGCCCGGAGCGGCCACGGGAGCCACGGGAGCGGCGGGGGCCTGCGGGGCGGTGTTCGTGTTCTTTTTCGCCATGTTTTCCTCCTCACATCCCGAGCATGGCGGCCACGGCCACCGGGCGGCGCACAATGGCCCCGAAGGTTCCGGCGCGGAACTTCTGCTTGACGCTCGACACCTCACGCACGGGCGCGAAGGCGAAGAACTTTTCCGAGCTGGCGAGATAGATGCTCTCCTGCCCCTCGATGGCCACGGCGATGAGCTGCATGAGCTCGCCCGAAGCCGTGTTGTATTCCGGAACCTTCACGATGCGCAGCTTGCCGAAGTAGTCCCCGAGCATCTTGAGCACGGAGATGCCAAGGTCGTTGGGCGTGGCGAGCGCAACGGCAAGGCCCGGGCTCATCACGAGCACGAGCTCGTCATTTTCCGTGACCACGCCCTGCGTGCGCGTGACGAGCGTCTGGAACAGCGTGAGGATGTCGGCGTAGATCTGGTTGGTGGTCTTGTCCTTCCACAGCGGGGAGTCGCCCGCGCCGTTGGCCGCCGGGGTGATGCTGGGGAGCAGGTCCGGGTCGTTGAGCAGGCCGTAGTTGCGCAGCCCCGCCACGCCGTAGAAGAAGAAGCGGTTGGCATCCACGTCGAGCACATGGGCGGCGGCCTTCTGGAGGGCGCTTGCGAGATTGATTTTCGCTTCCGCGTGGCGGGCCTCTTCCAGGTCACCATACTGGCGCGTGGTGGAGAAGAGGTAGTTGTCGCGTGTGACCCAGTTGTAGTTCACGGCCGCGGCCCCGCCGCTCGCGTAGTCGTTGTACGGCTCGGAGTGACCGGCATACTCGAGCACCGGGAACTTGGCGCTCACCGTGGTGGCGTCGCCCTTGACGACCTCGCGGCCGCCCGTGATTTCGCGGGCGCGACGGGGGGCCGTCAGCACTTCCACCACGTCCGGGTCGAAGAAGGTGGTGAGCTCGCCCGGGATGCCGATGTTGGGCGTGGTCACGAGGGCCGCGTCCTGCGCGAGGCGGGAGCGGTCGAGCACGCGCGAGAAGGTCTCGCCGTGAAAGCCCTTGGCCTTGAGGGCCGCGAGCTGGGGATTGTAACGGGGTTTCATGCAGCGTCCTCCTTAGGGTTACCAGTTGCTGATGTGGAAGATTTCGCCAGCGGCGGCGGATTCGCGCACGGTCCAGCCCGTCTCCACGCTGCCGTCCACGGTGGCCCCGGCGGCCGCGCCGCTGAGGCTGCCGTCCGTGAGGGACGCGAAGATTTTCTGCCCGGCGGTCACTTCGGCCTCACTCGTCACGAGCAGGTCGCCCTTGGCCACCACGGCCACGCTGTGGCCCTCGAGGATGGTCACGGTGTCGCCCTCATTGCACGGGATGATGCCCGTCTGCACGCGCAGGGCGATGCCGAGCGGGGCGCCCGTGCCCTTGTTGAGCACGCGGCCGGGGTTTTCCGGGTCATCCCAGCAGGCATGCCCGGTGACGATGCCGCCCTCTCCCGCCACGGGAACGGGGAGCGCGTAGGCCACGGAGCCGAGCCCCGCCTGCTGGCCGTTGATGCCGGGGGCGGGGTAAAGATTGACGACTTTCTGGAAAGGCATAACTTTCTCCTTTGTCGCGCCTCAGCGGGTGCGTGGATTGAAACCTAGAGGCTGGAAATGTTGTTGAGGCCCGCGAGCGGGCCCTTGGCCTGCGCCGCGTCCTGCGCCAGTGCCCGGCTGTGGTCACGGCGCTGCATGTTGACGGCGGTGCGGAACATGCCGCGCCACGCGGCCGCCGGGGTGCCCTTGCGGTCGATGCCCAGCGCGTCGAGCGCTGCGCCGTAGATGGTGGCCGCGCTATCCTGCGCAAGGTTGACGCGCATCTCGCCCACGTGCGGGCGCACTTCGGCCTGCGCGTCGAGGATGGACTGGAACTTGGCAAGGGCGGCATCGGACGCCGTCTGCGCCACCTTTTCCTCGTCCACCGCAGCGGGTGCGGCAGGGGCGGCGGGCGCGGCGGAAGCCTCCTCGTCCTCGGCCTTCTTCATGCCCTCGGCCTCATGCTCGCGGTCCAGCTTTTCGCGCTCCTCCGGGTTGCGCTCGAGCTTTTCCCCGTACTTCACGCCTTCGGCGAAGGCGGCCTGAAGCGCCGGGTCTTCGGCGTCAAGGCCGCACTTGTCCATGGCGGCCTTCATGCCTTCGTCCATGGCCTTGTCCTCGGGCTTGTTTTCCCCTTCGGGCGCGGGCTCGGGCTGCTGGCCTTCGGGGGCCGGCTGGGGCTCGGCCGTGTCAGGGCCCTCGTCGTTGGCGCCGCCGAACAGCTTTTTCAGGGTGCTCATAAGTCCTCCTTTGCGGGTTTGATGATTTGACTTTTCCAGCAGTTCCCTTATCCTCTTGTTGAAAGAGTCCATGGCCCCCATGTCGGGACGACTAAACGTAGGCCCGTCATGCGTAGCAGCGTGTCTTGTACAAAACTTGCCGCTGTCACCCGTGGGCTCTTTTTTCTTGTCCTCGCGGATATCGTACCCAGTCAGCAGCCACGTCTTTTGCTTCCTGTGCTCTTCCAGTGACAGGATGGCTTCGTAGCCGTCCTTTTGGATTGCAACTGTCTTTTTGATACGGGAAAAACGTGCAATCTTCCCATTGGCTACAGCTTCCAGCACAGGGGCTACGCTTTCCGCGCCGTGGCGCTGCTCGATGTGGACAAGGCCCTTTTTGACGTCTCCCTTGATGATGGTCACGTCATTGGTTCCCCCGTACTGTTCAAGGTCATTGCGCAAGCCCGGCACGGTGGCTTCCGCCTTGCCGTTGGCAATTTCGCGCATGGCGTTCTCCACCTTGTCGCGCCGCGCCCCCTGAGCCGAGGGCGAATCCCAGTCCTTCTGGCCGATATTGCCCTTGTAGATTTCCCCATCCTTGAAGTGGATGTGCTTGCCGTTCTCCGTGGTGATCCAGCCTTCGCCTTCTTTCCCGTCCGGCGCGGAATCCGCCACGCAGCAGGAAGCCCCGGCGCGGCCTTCCGGCACGAGTGCCAGGTGGTTGCCGCGCAGGTTACGCATGACAAAATCATACGGCTCGCCATTGAAGGAACCGGGCGTGAAGTCCGGCTCATAGCGGTAGGAAAGGGAAAGCTCCCGTTCGCGGCCGTCCTCGATGGCCTCTATGGCGTCGGCCACGGTGAAGATGAGGCTGTTGTCGAGGTAGGGCGCGTTGAAGGCGGCGTCCGTACCCATGGAGCCGATGCGCCGGTCGAGGTGCGGCGCGTCCGCGCTTTCCGGGCTGTGGCCCCAGAGAATGGGCAGGCCGTTGACGGTGGGCGCGGCCTTCTCAAGCTCCTCCGCCGGACGGTACGCGTGGTAGAGCTTTTCCGGATCAAGCCCCAGCGTCTCCCAGCCGGGAACTTCGCGGCCATAATAGGGCGCCACCTGCTCGCGGGTGATGTGGCAGGAATCCACGTGCAGGAAGCCGTTCTCGTCCCGATGGCGGCGGGAGGGCGCGGCGTCGAGGGTGAGTTTGTCGTTCATGGGC
>CAMWTD010000019.1 GCA_947177085.1 uncultured Desulfovibrio sp. | reverse complement strand
ACGCCTCTTTCAGGGCAATCGGCAATTCCAAGAAAAAGTTTAGAGACTTTCAAGCATTCCCGGGAGCGCCCTCCGCCGCGCGGGGGCGTCCCCAGGGCAACGGCCTCTCACGCGCCCATAAAGTCGCGCCAGCGCTCAAGCAGGGCGGCGGCCGCCCGGCCACGATGGCTGCGGGCAGTTTTTTCCTCCCGCGTGAGCTCGGCGGCCGTGCGGCCGATGTCCGCGTCAAAAAAAACCGGGGCATAGCCAAACCCGTTGCTGCCGCGCGGGCTTTGGAGCAGGGTTCCGGGCCACTCCCCGCGCACGGCAAGCTCGCGCCCGTCCGGGCGCACCGCCGCCATGACCGTCACGAAACGGCAGGCGCGCTCCCCCTCGGGCACGTTCTTCAGGGCGTCAAGCAACTTGCGGATGTTGCGGCCATCCCGGTTTTCGCCGGGGAGCATCTCCCAGTCGTCCGCGTAGCGCGCCGAGTACACGCCGGGCGCGCCGCCGAGCGCATCCACCATGAGGCCGGAATCGTCGGCGATGGCCGTCAAGCCGGTGGTCTTGGCCACGGCGCGCGCCTTGATAAGCGCGTTTTCCTCAAAAGTGACGCCATTTTCCTCGATCTCGCCGATTTCGGGAAAGGCGTCGAGCCCCACAAGCTCGACCCCGAAGGCCGAAAGCGGGCCCGCAAGCTCGGCGATCTTGCCGGCATTGCGCGTGGCGAGCACCACGCGCGGGCGGCCGTGCGCGGCTTTAGCTTCAGTTTGGGCGTCCATCTTTCCTTTCTCCTTGTCCTGTTGTTGCTCCCTTGTGCGGCCAGGTGGCCGCGAGGATGCCGCCGATGATAAGCGCGCCGCCCGCGAGTTGCGCACCGGTCACGCGCTCGCCAAGCACCAGAAACGAGCCGATGGCCGCGAAGATGGGCAGGCTGTAATAGACCATGCCCGCGCGCACCGGGCCAATCCTGTCCACGGCCAGCGTCCAGAGCCAGAAGGACACGAAGGAGCAGCCCACGCCCGTGTAGATGACGCTGATGATGACCGGCGCGCTCGCCTCCGGCAGCGGCAAAAGGCAGGCCTCGGCCACGGTGAAGGGCAGCGAGATGACAAGCCCGATGGCAAAGGTCGCCACATTGAAGCCCAGCGCCGAAAGGTCGCGCGGCCGTTGGCGCATGAAAAGCGAATAGAGCCCGAAGCAAAAGGCCCCGGCGAGCGCCCAGGCGTCGCCGCCGTTGAAATGCAGGCCGGTGAGCCTGGCGAAGTCGCCCCGGCTCACGAGCAGGACGACGCCGCAGAGCACAAGGCCCACACCGGCGAGCCGCCTCGCCGTGAGCGGCTCCCCGTAGAGCAGGCGCGAAAAGATGAGGATGACGATGGGCGCGGTTGGCACGAGCAGGGCCATGTTGAGGCTGGTCGTCGTCTGGCCGGCCTTGTAGATGAGGGTATTCATCAGGGTGACGCCGAGAATGGCCATGAGCGTGAGATAGCGCCATTCTTTGCGGATGGCGGGCCAGTCCGCGCGAAGGCCCTTCCACGCGAAGGGCAGGATGACCAGAAGCGCGACGAGCCAGCGCCAGAAATTGCACTGCCACGGCGGGATGAGGTCCGCCACGGCGCGCGAGACCACAAACTTGCCCGACCAGATGACGGTGGCGAGCAGCGCGCTGCCGTAGCCGAGAAAACCGTGGGCCATAGATCTCCCTGATTCACAAATGCAAGCAAAACGCACCCTTGCCCAGGAAAGCCTTTCTGTCAATGTAAGAAAAGCCTCTTGCAAAATTTTTGCAGAGAAGTTAGACCTTGGGAAAGGCCCACGCAACCTGAACTGCCTGATCAAGGGGGGACTCATGGATGGTGCCAGGAACGGGCCGGGCAAGCAGCCCAGGGCCCATGTGTGGAAATTTCTCTTCAGCGGCCTCGTCATCGGCGTCGTATTGTCCGCGGTGTTCGCCTGGGCGCTCAACGCCACGGACCAGCGCCAGTTCTGCGCCACGTGCCACATCATGCACGAGGCGGCGGTGACGCAGAAAATGGGGATGCACGCCAGGCTCTCCTGTAACGAATGTCACGCGCCGCACGCGCTGCTCGCCAAGATCCCCTTCAAGGCGCAGGCGGGCGCGGAGGACATCATCGGGAACTTCCAGGGCAAGAGCATTCCCATCCCGGCCTCCAAGAGGCATCGCGACGTGGTCAACCAGAACTGCATCAACTGCCACGCGCCGGTCAACGCCACGGTGGCCAGCATGGCCGTCAAGCCCTATTGCACGGATTGCCACAGAAGCGTCGCGCACAGGCGTTTCACTCCCATAAGCGAAAGGACGGTGGGCTATGATTAGGAAAGGCTTTTCCCTCTGTTGCATCGCCCTTGCGGCGCTGCTCGCGTGCGGCTGCAACGACGTCAGTACCGAGTTGAAGGCCCCCACCTACAAGACGGGCATCAACCCGGACAACATCTCCATGGACGCCTTCAAGCAGCAGTTCCCCAACCAGTACGAACCCTACATGTGGACCAACCGCGACAAGGAGATGACGGTCTACAAGGGCTCCATCCCCTACCACAAGAACGACAACGTGGATCCGCTGCCCGTGGGCTACAAGTACGCCCAGCCCTACCTGAAGAACCTGTGGCTCGGCTACCCCTTCATGTACGAATACAACGAGACCAGGGGCCACACCCGCGCCATCGAGGACTTCGTCAACATCGACCGCATCAACCGCTATGCGGAAAAGGGCGGCCTGCCGGCGACCTGCTGGAACTGCAAGACGCCCAAGATGATGAACTGGATCAAGGAATACGGCGACGAATTCTGGGCCAAGGACGTGAACAGCTTCCGCGCGCCCGACAAGGTCAACGAGATCCAGAATTCCATCTCCTGCGCCACCTGTCATGACCCGGCCACCATGGAGCTCCGGCTCTATTCCGTGCCCCTGCAGGACTGGCTCAAGCGCTCCGGCCGCGACTGGAGCAAGATCTCGCGCAACGAGAAGCGCAGCCTCGTGTGCGCCCAGTGCCATGTGGAATACTATTTCACGGCCAAGGGCAACGGCCCCACGGCCAAGCCCGTCTTCCCGTGGGACAATGGCCTCGACCCCGAGGACATGTATCAGTATTACAAGTCGCACGGCCCCAAGAACGCCGAGGGCAAGGAAACCCAGTTCGTGGACTTCGTGCACGCCGCCTCCAAGACGCCGTGCATCAAGATGCAGCACCCGGACTACGAGATGTGGAGCAACGGCCCCCACGGCTCGGCCGGCGTCTCCTGCGCGGACTGCCACATGCCCTACATGCGCCAGGGCGGCGCGAAGTTCTCCAGCCACTGGATGACCTCGCCCCTGAAGGACCCGGAACTGCGCGCCTGCCGCCAGTGCCACTATGACAAGACCCCCGAATACCTCAAGGGCCGGGTGCTCTACGTGCAGTCCAAGACCTACAACCAGCTCCTCAAGGCTGAGGAGGCTTCCGTGCGCGCGCACGAGGCCATCCGCCAGGCCATGCTCTGGGACGGCCCCAAGTCGCCCGACTATGACAGGCTCATGGCCGAGGCGCGGGAAATCAACCGCAAGGGCCAGATGTTCTGGGATTATGTCTCCGCCGAGAACGGCGTGGGCTTCCACAACCCCTCCAAGTCGCTGGATACGCTCATGACCTCCATGGAGTGCAGCCAGAAGGCCGTGGAGCTGGCCGAGCAGGCCACCAACTGGGGCATCGCGCCCATCATGGCCCAGGACATCAAGAAGCTCGTGCCGCCCATGCTCAAGATGAGCCGCAAGCTCCAGCAGGACCACGAGTTCCTGCAGCAGAACCCCTGGACCAAGATCCTGCCCACTTTCCCGGAAGCGCCGCAGGTCTGGTTCGGCCAGGACTACCGGCCGGTGACGCAGCAGGAGGCCGCCGCCAAGTAGGGACGCGGCGCAAGACCCGATACCCGATACCGGAGGGAGCCCGCAAAATTTGCGGGCTCCCTTTTTTCATGGCTGATTGCCGGGCGTCTGCCGCTAGATTTCAATGCCGAGCCAGGCGCGCACGAGCCAGCTCAAGAGGAAAATGGCGAGCGCCACGCCAAAACTGATGCCGAACATCTGGAGAAAGCCCCTCCAGAAGCTGGTCCCGCGCAAGAGAGAATCCACCCAGGTGAAGCAGAGGATGATAAGGCTCGCGATGACCATGCAGAGGGCCAGGGCGGCCAGGGCATTGGGCAGAAGCATGTAGGGAAGGAGCAGCAAAAGGACGGTGACGAGATAGGCGATGCCGGTATACATCGCCGCGAGGCGCGGCTGACCGCCGTCCGCCGCCGCTTTTTGGGAAAAGAACTCCGAGGCGGCCATGGAAAGCGTGGCCGCGATGCCGGTGGTGAAGCCCGCCAGCATGATGAGCCTGTTATTCTGGAGCACCATGGTAAAGCCGGCGAGCGCCCCGGTCATTTCCACCAGGGCGTCGTTGAGGCCCAGCACCACGGCGCTCATGAAGGTGTCGGCATCGCTGTCGCCGAGAAAGGCCCCGAGCTTCTCGGCGTCGGCGTCCACGGACGCCTCCGCGCCCGGCAGGGGGGCGAATTCCTTTTCAAACCGCTGGTAACGCAGGGCCTGGCGACGCAGACGCCGCTCCATGATGCGCAGGGCAAGACCCCAGAACAACACCCGCAAAAGACAGAGCGCCAAAAGCACCGAGAGGCGCTTCGGGGGCAGCGGCCCCTGCATATGCTGTTCGATGACCGAGAGGCGCTGCGTGCAATGGAAGGCCAGGCGGTCCAGCAGCACATGCGGGCCCTTGGCCGACGCCCGCCGGGCGAGCATACGGAACAACCTGCCGTTGGCGCGGTCAACGGCATAGAGCCGCCGGAGCCTGCGCTCGCGCCGGGGTTGTTGCGTCGCGACTTCCCGTCTCACCATTCGTCGGCCTCCGGTTCCGGGGGGAGCACCGCCATTGTGGCCGTGCGGATGCGCCGGTGCTCGCGCCGGGGCGCTTCCGCTTCCGCCTCGTCCCTCTGCCTGGCCGCGGGCCGGGGGAGCCCGTTATACAGCGCCCAGAAGCCGGGATAGAGGGATGTCAGCACGCCGGGATTGCCCAGCCTGAACCCGTGACAGCGCTCCGGCCGCGCACAGGCGGCCAGCGCCAGCGCCAGCGCCCACGAAGGCGAAGGGGCGTTCCAGGCAGGCGCGTTAAAGCCCTTGCCGCCATCGCGCTCAAGCTCCGGGCTCGGGCGCAGCGAGCCGTCCTCCAGTTCCAGCCCCGCCGCGGCAAAAAAATCCGCGGCCAGCGCGGGCGGGCAGCGCAGGGCTTCCAGCGCCTCGGCCGGCGCGTCGGCCTCTACGCCGGAGAGCGCGGCGCAGGCGGCCAGAGCCAGCGGCAGCGGCGCAAGCCCGGCGGAGAGGCGCGCCAGCGCCTCCGTCGGCACGGTGGAGAGCCTCGCGGCCTCGCGCGGCGCGTCCAGGGTGACGCTGATACTGCCCCCCTCCCCGCCAGAATCTTTCAGCGGCAGGCCCATGCTGAGAAGCGTCTCCCGGGCGGCCAGCGCTTCCGGGGCTTCGGACCATGCGCCCGCCAGGCGCACCGTTCCGCCAAGCGGCATGGTGAGGGCGAGCAGGTAAGAGGCCAGCCCCGCATCCATGGGGAGCCGCGGTTCCGCCGGGATTTTCGGCGCGCCCGGCTGCACGCTGACGCGGCCCCCCTGCTCCGTCACGGCGATGCCCGCTCCCCGGAGCACGGGGAGCGCCAGGGCGAGCACATCCTCCCGCTGCGGGTGATCGCCGAGGGCCAGGGTAAATTCGCGCTCAAAGAAAGATGCCGCCAGCAACAGCGCCGCGCCCAGCTCGCCCGGGACATCGCGCGGCAATTCCACGAGGCCGGGCACAATGCCCGAACATTCCAGCCGGGCGGGCAGCCCGGAGCTGCGTGGGATGACATTGATAAAGCGCGCGCCAAGCAGCGGCAGGAAGCGGCGCGTGGAGGAAAGATCCGCCAGCTTGAGCCCCGTCTCTCCGAGGAATTTTACCCGCGACGGCTTTGCCACATAGAAGGCCAGCAAGAGGAAGAGGTTCCAGAGGTCGTCGCCCACATAGACGACCTTGTCAGGCCGGGCCAGCGGCTCCGCTGCCCGGGTCACGACGGCGTCCCGCTCGCGCGTGGCTGCGGCCCCCAACTGGTTGAGCGCCTTGAGCAGGTCCACCAGTGGGTCGTTCATCAGGCACGGGACGAGGCGCACGGGCCGGCCGGAGGCGGCGGCAAGAAAGAGCCAGGCGCGCGTCTCGCGGCAGTCGAGCGGCGCGGCAAGAGAAAGTTCCACCGGCTTGCGCGGGGGCGCGAGGTTGAATGCGTCGCGGCGTTCCGGGCCGGCGGGCGTGACGTCCGCCCCTTCGGCCCCGGCGTCCGGGGACGCCGGCCGGGGCAGAAACGTGGCGTCCTGCATGAGGGCGAAAAACCTGCCGGAAAGGTCCGCGTCCCGGCTCACGCGGGCAACGGCCTTCTGCCATGCCTCGCGCAGGTATTTTTCTTCCGACGCATCCAGCCGCGGGCGGCTGCCGCGCATCCGCTCGATAAGGTTGTGGCGCTTCAGCAGGAGGCGCAGGATATCGCGGTCGATCTCCGTCACCACATCCTTGAGCGATGCGCCGCCTGCCCCGGGAGCCCGTTTGTCCGGGCGTGGTTCCCGGGCGGGGCCCGCGTTCCGACGCCGTTCCCCCGGCGCGCCTGATTGGCGGGTTCGTCCCCGCTGCCCGGAAATGTCGCTCATGTCTCCTGGCCCCATGTTGCTGTTAATGCTGTTGATAGGGGGAGAAAAGTAGCCGGAAACGCGCCGCCTTGCAAGCCGTCCATAGCGGGAGGGCCCGGGCGCAAAAAAACCCGGCTCTCAGCGAGGGCCGGGCTCTCAGGCGCGGGCTCGGCCGGGGCCGGGCCCTCTTTCAGGCTATGGCTTGTCTTCCTCTTCCTCGGCGCGCTCCAGCAGCAGGGCCATGAAGGCCACGGCCGCAAAGGCGCAGTAGACGAGGGCCACCAGCAGATCCAGCGCCGTGGAACGGCTGTTGGCGACGATCAGGGCAACGACGGGCAGGAGGACGATGGCAGCGGAAGCAAGACGGATGCCGCGCTCGTTCCTTGCAAAACTCAACATTTCCACATGTCTCCGGTTTGTGGCGGCCATGCCGCCGTCTCTCTCCGGGAAGTCCCCGGTGCTTGCGCGGCGCACGCCGCGCCGCGAAGGGGAGGCTAGTTAAGGCAGCGGCCCGGCGTTGTCAAGTTCCGCGCGCGCCAGACTGGCCTCTCCCGATGCGGGCAGCCCACGCCGCGCCGCCAGTCGGCAAAAAGGCTTGTATTTTCTCCGGGAAGGGTTTATGGTTCCCGTTCACACGGACAAAGCCTGAAGCTACGCCAGCTTCACTGCCGGGAGTGCCCGCACTCCAAAAAACGGCGTGGAACAGCTTTCAGCGCATATATGGAGGAAAGCATGAGCAAGGAATGTGATTTCTGCGGCAAGAAGCCCCAGGTGGGCAACCTCGTGAGCCACTCCAACATCAAGACCAAGCGTCGCTTCAACCCCAATCTCCAGCGCGTGCGTCACCAGTTTCCTGACGGTAGCGTGCGCACGCTCACGGTCTGCACCCGCTGCCTGCGCTCGGGCCTTGTGTCCAAGCCCGCAGCCCGCAAGCAGGACTAGGCGCTTTTCTCCGCGCGATTTTTGGAGCCCTGGCAGCAATGCCGGGGCTCTTTTCCGCTTCGCCCCATGCCGCCCAGCCTTTCCCCCGCGCCGTCCGGCCGCCCCACAAGGCGACACTGGCGCGTGCGCCCGGCCTTCATTCCTGCGACCTGGCGCAATATCACGGGCGCTCACGGCTTCACGAGCTACCGCCAGCGGCGCGACTGGCGGCTGGTGCTTGCCGCGTGCGGCATCCCGCACAGGCTCGCGCAGTTCAATGGCCGCGAATACCTCTATGTGCCCGCGCTGCTCGAAGGTCCTGCCCTGAAGGAGCTCACGGGCTTCGACGCCGAGCGCAAAAGGCCGCCCGCGCCGTCGCCCGCAAGCTATCCGCACTGGAGGCTCGCCGGGTGTTTTCTTTTGCCCCTCCTTGTCTGGCACGGGATGCGCGTGGGCTGGTGGCCCGCGCCAGAGCTGCTTCCGCCGCCGCGGCTCTGGCTCGCCGCCGGGGCTCTGGACACGCTGGCGGTGCGCCTGCACGGCGAGTGGTATCGCGTCGTCACGGCGCTGACCCTTCATGCCGACGCGGCGCACCTGTGCGGCAACCTCGCCTTCGGGGCGCTGTTTACAGCCCTGCTGGCGCGCGGCGCGGGCCTCGGCCGCGCCCTCTGGCTGACCATCCTTGGGGGCGGCCTCGGCAATGCGCTGGCCGTGCTGTTGCGGCGTCAGCCCGTGGAGAGCATCGGCTTTTCCACGGCGCTCTTCGCCTGCGTGGGCGCGCTCTCGGGGCTCATGGCCATGCGCGGCGCTGGGCGGCGCGAGATGCTGCTGCCCGTGGCCGCAGGCGCGGGCCTGCTCGCCATGCTGGGCACGGAAGGCGAGCGCACCGACTATCTGGCGCATGTGGCGGGCCTTGTCGCCGGGCTCGCGCTCGGCATGTGGGACGGCCTGCGCCAAAAACGGAAATGGCCAACGCCGCCCCAATGGATATGGGCAACGCTGGCCATCCTGCTGCCAGTAGTGGCCTGGCGGCTGGCCTTTTCGCGCCTCTGAGGGCTCTACGCCTCGGGCGCGCGTCCGATGCAGAAATAGGCGAAGCCGCGGTCGGCCATGGCCTGCGGCGAATAGAGGTTGCGGCCGTCAAAGAGGATGGGCGCTGTCAAGAGCGACTTGATGCGCGCAAAATCCGGGTTGCGGAACTGGTTCCACTCCGTCACCACGAGCAGGGCCTGCGCGCCCTCGCAGGCCGCATACTGGTCGTCCACGATCTCAACCAGCGGATTGTCGGCAAAGATGCGGCGCGCATTGTCGGCGGCCACGGGGTCAAAGGCGCGCACCTTCATGCCCGCGTCGGTGAGCGCATTGACGATGCTGATGGCCGCGGCCTCGCGCATGTCGTCCGTATTGGCCTTGAAGGCCAGGCCCCACAGGGCCAGCGTCTTGCCCGCAACACCCCCCTGCGGCGCGAAATATTCCTCGATGCGGCGGGCCATGTGCGCCTTCTGGCGGGCGTTCACGGCCTCCACGGCATTGAGGAGCATGGGCTCCACGCCGGATTCCTCGGCGGTCTGGATGAGCGCCTTCACATCCTTGGGGAAGCACGAGCCCCCATAGCCCACGCCCGGATAGATGAACTGGTAGCCGATGCGCGAATCCGAGCCGATGCCCACGCGCACGTCGCGCACGTCCGCGCCCACATGCTCGCAGATGGTGGCGATCTCGTTGATGAAAGAAATCTTGGTCGCCAACATGCAGTTGGCGGCGTACTTGGTCATCTCGGCGCTGCGCACGGCCATGACAATGATCTTGTCGCGGGTGCGCGCGAAGGGCGCGTAGAGCTCGCGCATGAGCGCGGCGGCCGCGGGCGAGGAGGTGCCCACCACCACGCGGTCAGGCTTCATGAAGTCGGCGATGGCGTCGCCCTCCTTAAGAAATTCGGGATTGGAGACCACCTCGGCCTTGAGGGAGACGCCGCGCCTTGCCAGCTCCTCGCCGATGATGGCCGCCACCATGTCGGCCGTGCCCACGGGCACGGTGGACTTGTCCACCACCACGAGATCCTTTTGCATGGTGCGCCCGATGTCGCGCGCCACCTGTCGCACATAGCTCAAGTCGCAGGAGCCGTCCGGGAGCGGGGGCGTGCCCACGCAGATAAAGACGCAGTCCGCGTCGGCGATGCCCTCTTCAAGGCTCGTCGTGAAGGCGAGCCGCCCGTCGGCGCGGCTGCGGCGCACCATGGGCTCGAGCCCCGGTTCATAAATATGCACCGAGCCGGAATTGAGTTTTTTCACCACGGCGGGGTTCACATCCACGCAGGTGACGGTATTGCCCATTTCCGCAAAACAGGCGGCGCTGACAAGGCCCACATAGCCCGTGCCCACGATGCACAACTTCATATCGTCTCGCTCTCCCCGCGCTGCGCGCTCTTCTTTTCTTCTTGGATGGGGCGCGGCCGCGCATCGCCCGGGCCCGCGCGACTTGACGGCGCGGCCTGGATGACGCCAAAATGCGTGGCCGTAGCAGATATACATAGGCAATTTTTTTTCGCCGGGCAAGCGGGCGCGAAGGCGCGTTGCCGGGCGCGGACGCAGGGGGCGGCATGATCGTCGGGCTGGGCATCGACATGACGGAGCTTGAGCGCATCAGGAAAGTCCATGCGCGCTTCGGGCGCCGCTTCCTCGAAAAATTTCTCGCCCCGGACGAACTGGCGGCGCTCCCCGCTCAGCCCCGCGTCTCCCTGCTCGCAGGCAGGTTCGCCGCCAAGGAGGCCGCGGCCAAGGCCCTCGGCACGGGATTTTCCGGCGGGCTCGGCCCCTGCCAGATGGAAGTGGCGCACACGCCCGCGGGCGCGCCCACCCTCGTCTTTCACGGGGCGGCCGCGCAGCGGGCCGCCGGGCTCGGCACGCGCGCGATTCATCTTTCCATCAGCCATGAACGCAGCCACGCCGTGGCCGTGGTGGTGCTGGAGGCATAATGGAGACCCTTGCGGAGTTTTGCGCCCGCCTGTCCCCCCTGCCGCTGCCGGAGGAAATGCGGCAGTGGGACGCCGAGGCCGCGGCGCTGGGCCTTTCACCGGCCATGCTCATGGAAAATGCCGGGCATGTGGCCCTGGACGTGCTCTTGCGGTACTGCCCGGATGTGGCGGGCAAAGCCGTGTGGCTTATCATGGGCAGCGGCAACAATGGGGGCGACGCGGCCTGCATCGCGCGCCTGCTGGCGGATCGCGGGGCCAGGCCCCTGCTCTTCACCGCGCGGCCGCCCGAAGCCGCCGCCGGGGCGAGCGCGCTCCACCTCTCCCTCGCCCGCGCCAATGGCGTGCGCGTGATCCCGCTGCCGGAACTCACCGCGGCGGGGGGCCTGCTCGCCGGGGGATGCCCGCCGCCGCGCCTGATTGTGGACGGCCTTCTGGGCACTGGCTTTTCCGGCACGCTCAGGCCCGACGCGCAGGCCGCCATCGAGCAGGTCAACGCCCTTTCCGGGCGTACCCCGTCGTGCTTTGTGCTCGCCGTGGATATTCCCTCGGGCCTCGACGCAACCAGCGGCAAGCCCTCGCCCGTGGCCGTGCGCGCCCACGCCACGGTGAGCCTCGCCGCAGCCAAGCCGGGCCTGGTCCTCCCCGATGCGGCCCCCTGGGTCGGGGCTCTTCATGTGGGCGATATCGGGATGCCGGCCCCGGTGCGCGCCCCCGTCCGCCACTGCCTTCTCGACGGCCGCGCCCTGAGCGGCCTCCCGGCTCCGGCCCCGGAAAGCCACAAGAACAGTTTCGGCCATGTGCTTGTGCTCGGGGGCGCGCCCGGCCTCTCGGGCGCGGGCCACATGGCCTGCGCCGCCGCCCTGCGCACGGGCGCGGGCCTTGTGAGCGCGGCCGCCCCGCAGAGCGCCCTTGCGGCCATCCAGGGGGGCTGGCCCGAAATCATGACCGTGGCCCTCGGGCCGCGCGGCGCGGTGGAATGGCCCGCGGCCATCGAGGACGCCCTGCTGGAACGCCTGCGGCGCGCCACGGCGCTTGCCGTGGGCCCGGGCATGGGCCGGGGCGAGGATGCCGCGGCCTTTCTTGCGGCCCTGCTGCAACTTCCGGAGCGCCCCCCCGCCGTCATTGACGCGGACGCGCTCGTCTTGCTTTCCCGCAGGAGCGACCTGCTCGCAAAGCTCGGGCCCGATGATGTGCTGACGCCGCATCCCGGCGAGGCCGCGGCGCTGCTCGGCACGGACGGCCGCCACATCCAGGCGGACCGCCCGGCGGCGTTGGCCGGCCTCTGCGCCCTCTCCCGGGCGGCCGTTGTCCTTAAGGGAGCGGGGACCCTGGTGGGGCAGGCGTCGGCCCCTGTCTTCATCTCGCCCTATGCCGTCCCGGCGCTGGCCATGGGCGGTTCCGGGGATGTGCTCGCGGGCTGCATCTCGGCCCTGCTTGCGCAAAGCCGCGGTCATGAGGCCGCGGGCCTGCGCGCCGCAGCCACGGGCGTCGTCCTGCATGCGCTGGCCGGGCGCAGCCTCGGGCGCGGCTTTCCCCGGCGGGGCTGCCTCGCCTCGGAGCTTGCGGACGCGCTGCCCCATGTGTGCGCCACACTGGGCGAAACGCGGCAAGGCGTCTGGGAGCGTCGCGTGCCATGGCCATGCTGAAGCTCGCCACCCTCGAGGCCACCCGCAACTTCGGGGCCCTGCTCGCGCGCCTCTTGCCCGCTTCCGGCGTGCGCGCCATCCTTCTCAGCGGGGGCCTCGGCAGCGGCATGATCACACTCACGGCCGCCCTGGCGCGGGCGCTTCCGGGGGGAGAGGAGGCCGAGGTCGCAAGCCCATCTTTCACGCTTTGCAATATCTACCCCACACTGCCCCCGCTGGTGCATTGCGACCTCTACCGCGCCCCTGGGCACGCGCCCGAGGAGCTTCTGGACGCGCTCGACGCCGATGACGCCCTTGCGGTGGTGGAATGGGCGGACAGCCTCGACCCCGCGGCGCTCCCGGATGATTTTCTGGACATCTCCCTCAAGATGGTGGATGATGGCCGACTGCTGCTCCTGAAGGGGGCGGGCCCCAGGGGCGCGGCCCTCGCCGCGGCGGTGGCCCGGGCAATGGAGCGCGACCCCAGCCTCCCGCAGGCGGGTACGGTTCCGCGCAACGGCTAACCGGAGTTGGGCATGAAGATTCTGGTGCAAAAATTCGGCGGCACTTCAGTGGCGACGCTGGAAAGCATGAAGATGGTGCGCGGCAAGGTCATGGACGGGCTTGCGCGCGGCAACAAGGTCATCGCCGTGCTTTCGGCCCGCGCCGGAGAGACCAACCGCCTCCTGGCGCTGGCCGACGAATGGTCGCCCGCGCCGGACAGGGCGGAATGCGACGTGCTCGTCTCCACCGGGGAGCAGGTGTCCGTCAGCCTGTTCACCATGCTGCTCAAGGATGCGGGCGTGAGCGCCCGTTCCCTCCTCGGCTGGCAGATCCCCGTCACCACCGACGACGATTTCGGACGCGCCCGCATTATCGCCATCAACAGCGAGCAGTTGCGGGAGCTTTTCCAGCACTATGACGTCCTCGTGGTGGCCGGCTTTCAGGGCTGCACCCCGGACGGCCGCATCACCACGCTCGGGCGCGGCGGCTCGGACACCTCGGCCGTGGCGCTCGCCGCCGCGCTGGATTCGGCCGATTGCGAGATCTATACCGATGTGGACGGGGTCTACACCACTGACCCCAATATCTGCTCGACCGCGCGCAAGATGGAGCGCGTGGCCTATGACGAAATGCTGGAGATGGCGAGCATGGGCGCCAAGGTGCTCCACATCCGTTCCGTGGAGTTTGCCAAGAAATACAAGGTCCCTGTGCATGTGCGCTCCACGTTCAGCGACGACCCCGGCACCCTCGTCACCCAGGAGGACCCCAGCATGGAAGCCGTTCTCGTTTCCGGCATCGCCTACGACAAGGACCAGGCCCGCGTGACCCTGCGCGACGTGCCGGACGTGCCCGGCATGGCCGCCGCCGTGTTCGGCCCGCTTTCGGAACGGGGCGTCCTCGTGGACATGATCGTCCAGAATACGAGCCAGGACGGTCATACGGACATGACCTTCACCATCACCCGCAAGGATTTGCCCCAAACGCTGGAAATCATGGACGAAGTTGCGCGCAAGATCGGCGCTTCGGAAGTGTTGCACGACGTGAGCGTGGCCAAGGTCTCGGCCATCGGCGTGGGAATGCGCAACCATTCGGGCGTGGCCGCACGCGCCTTTGCCGCGCTGACCCAGGAGGGCATCAACATCCTCATGATCAGCACGTCGGAAATCAAGATCACCATCCTTATCCAGGAAAAGTATGTGGAGCTTGCCGTGCGCATCCTCCACGACACCTTCGGCCTGGACTGGGACCTTGGCTAGGTCCGATGATGGCTTTTGAAAGGAAAGGACGCCCGCGGGGGCGAGCCCCGTGGAGTGCGCCCGGGCCACTGGCCTCCCTTGGCGTCCTGCTCGCCCTGATGCTGCTCGGCGGCTGCTCGCGCCTGCTTTCCATTGTGGATTCGTCGGCGTTCTGAACCGCCTCAGGCCCGTGATTCCGACGCCTCCCCGGGCTTGCCGGTCTCCGTGGCTTCCGCCGGGGCGGCGGCCGCACGGCCCTTGCCCCGTCTCGCCTCTTCCTCCTCGCGCAGCGCCCGCCTGAGCACCTTGCCCACGATGGTCTTGGGCAGATCCTCCCGAAATTCCACCAGGCGCGGCACCTTGTAGGAGGCGAGCCTGGCCCGGCACCACGCCACCACGTCGGCCTTGGTAAGCGCCTGGCCCGGCTCTGGAACCACATAGGCCTTGAGCGTCTCGCCGCGCATCCCGTCGCTGATGCCCACGGTCACGGCGTCGGCGATCTTCGGGTTCGCCAGGAGCACCTCGTCCACCTCGCGCGGGTAGACGTTGTAGCCCCCGACGATGACCATGTCCTTCTTGCGGTCCACGATGTAGAAGTAGCCGTCCTCGTCCATGGTGGCGAGGTCCCCGGTATAGAGCCAGCCGTTGCGAAGGGCGTTGGCCGTTTCGTCGGGCCGCTTCCAGTAGCCCTTCATGACCTGCGGGCCCCGCACCACCATTTCGCCGAGCTTGCCTGGGGGCAGGGAGAGGCCGCCCGCCTCCATGTCCACGATGCGCGCGTCCGTGCCGGGGATGGGCATCCCGATGGAATTGGCCCGCTGCCCCTCCTGCCCGAGGGGATTGCAATGGGTGATTGGCGAAGCCTCGGTGAGCCCGTAGCCCTCGAGGATGGACGCGCCCGTCACCTCCTGGAAACGCAGGAACACGTCGCGCGGCAAGGGCGCGGAGCCGGACACGCAGATCCTGATGCTGTGCAGGTCGTAGCGGGCAAGGTCCTTCTGCTGGAGCAGGGACATGTAGATGGAAGGCGCGCCCGGGAAGACGGAGGGCCGGTACTTGGCAATGAGCTTGAGCACGTCCTGCGGCACATAGCGCGGCAGGGGCAGCACGGTGGACGCGAGATAGACCGGGATAATGAGCGTGATGGTCAGGCCGTAGACATGGAAGAACGGCAAAAGCGAGATGAAGGTCTGGTGTTCGCTGGCCTTGATGTTGATAATGTCCAGCACCTGGCGGCAGTTCGTGCCGATATTGGAATGCGTGAGCTCCACGCCCTTGGAGATGCCCGTGGTTCCACCGGTATACTGGAGGAGCACAAGGTCGTCCCTGGGCGAGGCCACGGGCTCGGAATGGCGTTCGGCTCCGCGGCAGAACGACTTCCAGAAATGCACAGCGCTGTCGCCCTGCGGCACAGGGGGCTGGTTGCGGCGCTGCTTCAGGCGATAGAGCAGATTTAGGGGAAAGGAAAGCGCGTCCGCAATGCCCGTGACGATGAAGTTGCGGACGGAGAGCCGGTCGCGCAGGGCGGCCACGCGCGGCCAGAGCAGGTCGAGCAGGATCATGTGGCTCGCGCCCGCGTCCGTGAGGTTCTGGACCAGTTCCTTCTCCATATAGAGCGGATTGGTCATGACAACCACGGCCCCGGCCTTGAGCGCGCCCCAGAAGGCGATGATGGTTTGCGGCAGGTTGGGCAGCATGATGGCCACCCGCTCGCCCGGGCGCACGCCCATGCGCCTGAGCGCCCCGGCGAAGCGTTCCGCCCTGTCGCGCAAGGCCCGGTAGGTAATGCGCGTATTCTGGAAGATGACGGCGAGCCTTTGGGGATAGTTCTCCGCCGCGTCATCGAGCATGGCATAGAGGGGCCTGTCCCAGGGCTTGACCTCATGGGGCACAAAGTCCTCATAATGGGCCAGCCACGGACGCATCACATCGGTATTCATGCTTGTATCCTTCACCAGGCAGACGCCCCGGCGGGGCTCAGTCCCCGGCCTTGCGCGCCGCGCTCACCAGGGCCCAGGCCTTGATGCCCTCACCGCGCCCGGTAAAGCCAAGCCCTTCCTCCGTGGTGGCCTTGAGGTTGACCTGATTTCGCGCGAGCCCCAGCAGTCGCGCCACATTGGCGCGGATTTCCTCGCGCCAGGGAGCGAGACGCGGCTTTTGCGCCACAAGGGTCATGTCCACATGGCAGATCTCAAGGCCCGCGCCGCTCGCCAGCTCCAGCACGCGATCCAGCAGGAGCGCGGAGGAAATGCCGGAAAGCGCCGGGTCGCTGTCCGGGAAATGCTGGCCGATGTCGCCGAGGGAAGCGCAGCCGAGGATGGCGTCCATGAGCGCGTGCAGGAGCACATCCCCGTCGGAATGGGCAAGCACGCCGGGCGCGCCCGCGATTTCCACCCCCCCGAGCATGAGGGGCCTGTCCCCCCCGAAGCGGTGGACATCGTAGCCGAGGCCACTGCAGGGCATGGGCGCGGGCGCGGGACCGCGCAAAAGGGCGAGGTCTTGGGGATTGGTGATCTTCACGTTTTCCGCCTCCCCGGGGATGATGCGCACCGGATGGCCGCAGGCCTCCATAAGAGCCGCATCGTCCGTGGCGGGCGCGTCCCCGTCGCGGGCGCGTTCATGGGCCTCGCGCAAAAGGGCGGCGTCAAAGCCCTGCGGCGTCTGCACGGCGCGAAGCCTGTGGCGCGGCAAGGTCTCGGCCACGAGTTCCGGCGCGGCGGCATCAACGAGCTTGATGGTGTCCGTCACGGGCAGGCCCGGGATAACGGCGGGGGCGTCCTCGGCGAGGGCCGCGCAGATGCGGCGCACGAGGGCGGCGCTCACAAAGGGCCGGGCCGCGTCATGGATGAGCACATGGCGCACGGTGGGGGGCACTGCGGCGAGGCCCAGGCGCACGGAATCCTGCCTTTGCGCACCGCCCGCCACGGCAATCCAGGGGATGCCGAGATCGTCACCGGCGGGCAGCGAGGCGATGCGCGCCGCCTCGGCCTCGCGGACCGACCCGGGAAAGACAAGGACGATGCCGCCCACGGCCCCGCTTTGCGCGAACACCTGGGCGGAGCGCCAATAGAGCGGCGCGCCGTCAAAAGGCTCGAACTGCTTGGCGCGGCCCTGAAGCGCCCCAGCAAGGCGGCTGCCGCTGCCCGCGGCAAGCACCACGGCCCAGGGGAGTTCCTCCCCCGGCTTGCGGGGGGACGGGCAGGATGGCGCGGTTGAAACCATAAAACGCACGGGAGCCGGACGATAAGCCGGGTTCTGTCCCGCGCCGGGCTGAGAGCCGGGCGCAGTGACCGTCATTCCTCTAGGAGCGCGATTGCCCGCGCCCTCAAGCAACCTACCCGGAAGGCATGGGCCGGGCCGGCCTCCTTCCCTATTTGGTCTTGCTCCGGACGGGGTATGCCGAGCATGTCGCGTCGCCGCGACATCTGGTGGGCTCTTGCCCCACCGTTTCACCCTTACCGCGCAGCGCGCGGCGGTTTGCTTTCTGTGGCGCTGTCCGGGGGTCGCCCCCCCTGGGTATTGCCCAGCGTCCTGCCCTGTGGAGCCCGGACTTTCCTCCCCGGGCGCAAGCGCTTGCCCACGCCCGCAGCGACGGTCTGTCCGCCTCCCGTGCGCGGCCGATTTTTCGGAAGGCGCGGCCGCCGCCTTATTTCTTCCCCTCTATTCGGCCGGGGCCTCTTCCGGGGCCTCGGCAGGCTCGCTCGCCTCGGCGGGGGCCACGGCTTTCGCGGCTTCCTTGGGTTTGGCCTCCTCAAAATGCTCGCACCAGAAGATGAGCCGCTGGCAGTTGGGGCAGCTCTGGATCTGCTGGCCGCGCTGGAGGTCGATGAAGGCCTGCGGCGGCACGGCGATATTGCAGCCGGAGCACACGCCCTCGCGCACGGCCACGATGACCGGATGTTCGAGGCGCTTGCGGATGAACTCATAGCGCATGAAGACCGGGCGCGGGATGGCCTTGCCCACGGTCTCGCGCTTGCTGCTCAATTTCTCAAGCTGCGCGCGGGCCTGGTCCAGCCGGGCGTCGAGGCCGGAGCGAGCGGCGTCCAGCTCGGCCTTGAGCGCGCCGTGCTCCTGCTCGCATTCGGCGAGGGCCTTCTCCTGGGTCTGCAATTCTTCGAGCAGGGTGAGCTTTTCTTCCTCGCGCGTGCGGTTGATCTTCTCCATGCTGTCCATTTCGCGCATCATGGCATGGTA
>CAMWTD010000018.1 GCA_947177085.1 uncultured Desulfovibrio sp. | reverse complement strand
CCGCGGGCGCAGCAGAGGAGGCCAACCAGCAGGACGAGGCGAGGGGATGTACTCGACTGCCGGCCCATCATGCGGCTCCGGAGCGTTTTGGGGCGGTGCGGGAGGCATGGGCCGGACCCGCGGGCGCGGGAACGCCGGCGGCTTCCAGTTCTCCGAGGAGGGCGCGCCCGCTCGCGCCAAGGCAATGCCGGTGCGCCCGCAGGAGGTCCAGCGCCGCATCCGGGCGGCCGGCCTCCATGAGGTCGCGTGCGGCCAGGGGATAGAGGCCATCCCCGTCGGGCCCGCGGAAGGCGTCCACGATGCCGGGCCAGCGCGGCCCGAAAATGGCGGCCGCGCGATCCTCCTCCACGGCCAGCCAGCGGGCGAGCGGCGCGTTGCCCCCTTCGCCCGCCAGATAGCGCGCAAGCAGGGCGAGCCCCTCATCGAGCACGCGCAGGATGCGCCGAAGTTCCCGCTCCATGCTGTCCGCCGTCTGGCGGGGCAGCCCGGCCAGCGGCCAGAGGGCGTCGGGCGCGGCGTCCTGCGTGTCCGCCGGGTTCGGGGCGTGCCCCGGGGCCTCGCGCCACTGGGCCTCGAGGTGCAGGAGGCGGTTGGCGTAGTGCTGGCGCTGGTAGGCGTCCTCGCGCAGCTTGATGCACTCGTGGAAGGCGAAGCCCACGCACCAGTCGATGAGCTCGCCCACCAGGGCGCGTTCCTCCGGGGCCCGGCGGCCATCGGCCGCGTCCGGTGGGGCTTCGCTGCGGAAGAGGTGGTGCGCCGTGTCCTTGAGCCGCCAGAGCACCCCCTTGGAGACGGCCTCGCCCAGGAGGGCGCGGATGATGGCATGGGAGACCGTGCCGTCCCCTTCAAAACGGCGTAACTGCGCGGTGAGCGCCATGTGGGCGGCGCAATAGTCGCGCACGAGGTCGCGCACGAGCGCGGGCCTGCGCCGCGCAAGCCAGGCGCGGTTCATGCGCGGGAGCCGCCGTCCTCGGCGTCCTTGAGCAGGGCGCGCGCCACGGCGAGGTCGTAGATGCGGATGGGATCCTGGGCCGTGCCGCCCTGGCGCGCATAGAGAGCCGCGGCCTCGCGGATGACGCCCATGCTGAGCCAGGGATGGCGCTCCCAGATCTCGGGATGCGCCGCCTCCCAGAGCCGGAATTCCACCTCGCCGTCAGGGCCGTGCCGCACATAGACCCGCGAACCGGGGTCGCCCGCGTTGGCGTGGTAATAGAGCCCGCGTTCGTCCTGCATGTCGTCTCCTTGCGCGGCGGATGTGGTGCCGTCGCCGCCTGCGGATTCTAGGCGAAAATCCGCCCGCTTGCCAAGGCGCTTTTGCCGCGCTTGCCCTGTCCGGCGTCTGCCGCTAGAAAAAAGGAGGCCAAGCCCGCCAAGCCCTCGCCCCGGAGCCCCCATGCAGCGTTATCCCGTGCCCGCCGCTTTGCCGGAAGCGCCCCACTGTTCCGAGACCGTGGTGCGCCGCAGCCGCTTTCTCGCCCAGTGCGCCCGCGCCGCCAGCCCGGCCCAGGCCCGCGCCTTTGTGGAGGCCGTGCGGAGGCGCTGGCCCGACGCCACGCACAATTGCTGGGCTTTTGCGGCGGGCGCGCCCGGGGATACCGCGCGCATCGGCTCCTCCGACGACGGCGAGCCCCACGGCACGGCCGGGCGGCCCATGCTCCAGGTGCTGCTCCACAGCGGCGTGGGCGAAATCTGCGTGGTGGTGACGCGCTGGTTCGGCGGCGTCAAGCTGGGCACGGGCGGCCTTGTGCGCGCCTACCAGGACGCGGTGCGCGAAAACCTCGCCGGGCTCCCCTGCGTGGAGCGCGTACCGCAAGCCGTGGCGGACGTGGTGCTGGACTACGCCCGTCTGGACGCCCTGCGCCGCCAGTTGCCGGGCCTCGAAGCCGTGGTGGAGAGGGAGGACTATGCCGAGCGCGCCCGCCTGCGCCTGCATCTCCCCGCGGAACGCGCGGACGCGCTGAAAGCGACGCTCGCCGCTGTCAGCAATGGCGGCGCGTCTCTGGAGCTTGTGGAGGAAGTTCCGGCCGCGCCCGAATGAGCGCCCTGGCCGCCTCGGCCGCGGCCCGGGCAAGGTCGGCCCGCTCGTGGTCTGCGCGCAAGGCAGCCCTGAGCCGTGCGCAGCCCCGCGCCACCGTGGGGTAACGGATGGCGGAAATGAGGATGCCCGCCTCGCGCAAAGCGCGCGCCGCGTCCACAGCCTGGCGCTCGTCCCCCGCCAGGAGCGGCACGATGGCGGTCTCGCCCGGGGGCTCCACGCCGTGCCCACGCAAGCAGGCGCGGAAAAAGGCGGCATTTTCCTGAAGCCGCGCCACGCGCCCCGGGTCGCCCCGCAGAATGTGGAGGGCGGCCAGGGCCGCCCCCGCGGGGGCCGCGGAAAGCGCGGTGGAAAACACGAAGCTGCGCCCCGTGTGGCGCAGCCATTCCATGAGCCCCGCCGGCCCGCGCATATAGCCGCCGTCCGCCCCGAGCGCCTTGCTGAGCGACCCGGTGAAGATGTCCGGCCCTGGGCCCGTGGGCCCGAAATGCTCCACGATGCCGCGCCCGGTGCGGCCGATGACGCCAAGTGCGTGCGCCTCGTCAAGCACGGTGATGAGCCCGTGCCGTCGGGCCGCTCCCATGAGGCCCGGCAGGTCGGCCACGTCGCCGTCCATGCTGAACACGGCGTCGCTCACCACCACGCGCCGCCGCCCCTGGTGCTCCAGCGCCATGCGGTCCAGCGCGGCCATGTCCTTGTGGGGATACACGATGACCTGCGCGCCGGAGAGGCGGCAGCCGTCGATGATGCTCGCGTGGTTGAGCTCGTCGCTGAAGATGACGTCGCCCCTGCCGCAAAGCGCCTGCAATACGCCAAGATTAGCCGCATAACCCGAGGAGAAGAGCAGCGCCTCCTCCGAGCCGCCGAAGGCCGCCAGTTCTTTTTCCAGCCTGACGTGCAGCGGCAGCGTCCCCGTGGTGAGGCGAGAGCCGCCCGTGCCCGCGCCAAGGGCGGCGAGCGCTTCTGCGGCCGCGGCCTTCACGCGCGTGTCGCCCGCGAGGCCAAGATAGTCGCCCGAAGCGAGCAGGAGCAGCTCGCGCCCCTCCTGGCGCACGCGCGCGGCCGGCGCGCTTTCGCAGACTTCCATGCTCCGGTAGAGGCCCCGGGCCGCGATGGCCGCCAGCTCCTCCTCCACAAATGCCAGCCTGCCGGGCTGCGAGGGGCTTTTTTCCGCCCCGGTCTCTTCCGCGAATGGCGGGGGCGGCGGCACATTCTCCACCAGCACCGGCTGGCGCTCGAGAAAGCCCACAGTGGCCGCCACAGCCTCCCTCGGGCCGCGGTAGAGGAAAATACGGCCGCCGCGCGGCGAACCTGGCTCCTTGAGGCGCTGGATGCGCACATAGCCGAGGCCCGGCGCGGCAACATAGCCCGTCACATAGTCGGGATCGTCCGAAATGCAGAGCTCGGCCAGGATATGCGGCGCGGCGCACACCTTGGCGGCGAGCACCGCCGCCTCCCGGTAATGCTGCTTGCCGTCCGGCGCTGGCGGGAGGGCCGCGCCTTCCGCCATGTCCATGCGGGTGGCCCGCACGCCGCGTTCCCGGTCCGGCTCCAGCCTTTCCAGCGTGTCCGCGTCCACGAGCATGGCCCCGCGCAGGGGCGGGGTGTTCAGCAACAGATCAATGACCGCCCCGGGCCGGGTCGCCCCGGCCTCGCGCAAGAGGCCCTCGGCAAGGCGCAGGCCTGTGCCGGCGTCCGCACAGGCCAGGGCGCGCGCCGGGAGGGCCGGGATGCGCACGAGCGCGCCCTCGTCCAGCGCTTCGATGCTGATATGGATGCTGTCGGGCGTGCCCTTGGGGTGGCCGAGGGCGCGGGTGGCGAGTTCCGCGGCGAGGGCAGGGACGGCGCGGGCCGTCCCGATGCGCTCCGCGCCGGAGACATGCTCGGGCCGAGCTTGAGGCCGGGCGCGGGAGGCCCTCATGCGGATACTGTAGAGAGGCATGAATCAGAAACGCGGGGCGCGCGCCGGGCCCGGGGGGCTCGCCCCGGGCCTAGCCGCCAAGATAGGCTTCCTTGACCTTGGGGTCTTCCAGCAATTCGCGCCCCGGGCCTTCCAGCACCACGCGCCCCACCTCGAGGATATAGGCGTAGTTGGCCACGGAAAGCGCGGCATAGGCGTTCTGTTCCACAAGCAGGACGGTCTTGCCGTCCTCGTTGATCTTGCGGATGATGCCGAAGATCTCACGCACGAGGAGCGGCGCGAGGCCCAGCGAGGGCTCGTCGAGCATGAGCAGGTCCGGCCGGCTCATGAGCGCGCGGCCAACGGCGAGCATCTGCTGCTCGCCGCCGGAGAGCGTGCCGCCCTTTTGCCACGAGCGCTCGCGCAGGCGCGGAAAGAGCGTGTACACCCACTCCATGTCCTCGGCGATGCCGTCCTTGTCGTCGCGGGAGTAGGCACCGAGGTGCAGGTTCTCCTCCACGGTGAGGTGCGGCAGGATTCGCCGCCCCTCGGGCGAGAGGGCGATGCCGCGGCGCACCATTTCCTCGGGCCTGAGCCCCATGAGCGACACGGCCTCCTCCCCGGCGTGACGCCGGAAGAGGATCTCGCCCGAAATGGTCTTGTTGAGGCCGGCCACCGAGCGGATGATGCTGCTCTTGCCCGCGCCGTTGGCCCCGATGAGCGTGACGATGGCCCCGTGCGGGATGGAGAGGCTCACGCCCTGCACCGCCTGGATGCC
The DNA here is from genome assembly GCA_947177085.1 of uncultured Desulfovibrio sp. GTDB lineage: Bacteria > Desulfobacterota > Desulfovibrionia > Desulfovibrionales > Desulfovibrionaceae > Desulfovibrio. The sequence continues at coordinate 13,770 of CAMWTD010000018.1, read as the reverse complement.
GCCGTAGCGGACGTGGAGATCCTTGATTTCAAGCATTTTGCACCACCACGTCCTCGCCGAGATAGGCGCGGATGACGAGAGGATCGTTGCGCACCACGTCGGGCGTGCCCTCGGCGATGAGCGCGCCGTACTCCATGACCCAGATATATTCGCACACGCCCATGACCACCTTCATGTCGTGCTCGATGAGCAGGATGGTGAGCGCGAACTCGTCGCGGATATGGCCGATGAAGTGCATGAGCTCGAGGCTTTCCTGCGGGTTCATGCCGGCGGCCGGTTCGTCCAGCAAAAGCAGGCGCGGCTCCGTGGCGAGCGCCCGGGCGATCTCGAGACGCCGCTGCGCCCCGTAGGGGAGGCTGCCGGCCGTCTCGTCAAGCTGCTCCGAAAGGTGCACGCGCTCGGCGAGCCTGCGGCCCTTCTCGCGCAGTTCCTCCTCCTCGCGGTAGAAGCGCGGCAGGCCCAGGGGGGCCATCCACCACGGGCAGTGGCGGCGCACATGGCAGCCCACCATGATGTTCTCGAGCACGGTCATCTGCGGCGAGAGGCGGATGTTCTGGAAGGTGCGCGCCATGCCGAGGCGGCAGATGTCGTTGGGCTCCTTGCCGCGGATGCTCGCGCCGTCGAAGGTGATCTCGCCCTCCTGGGGCGTGTAGAAGCCGGAAAGCACGTTGAACACCGTGGTCTTGCCCGCGCCGTTGGGCCCGATGATGCCCGCGATGGCCCCGGCGGGCAGCGCCAGCGAAAGGTCGCTCACGGCCGTCACGCCGCCGAAACGCATGGTCACGTTCCGCGCGAGCAGGAGCGCCCCGGCATAGTCCGGGGGCGTGGGGAGGACGAAGCCGCTCATGCCTTCTCCCTCCTCTCGAGCCGCCGGAAAAAGGCGAAGATGCGGTTCCAGGTGAGTTCGCGCGTGCCCATGATGCCCTCGCGCCGCTTGAGGATGATGACGAGCAGCACCACCGAGAAGACCACCATGCGCATGCCCGGGATGCCCGGGATCTCGATGAAGCCGAGGTCCATGGGCTCCTCGAGGAAGCGCAGCCACTCGAGGAGGATGGTGATCACCGTGGCCCCGAGGATGCTGCCCGTGAGCGAGCCAAGGCCCCCCGCCACCACGAACATGAGCACGTTGAAGGTCAAAAGGAAGTTGAACATCTTGGGGTCGATGGTGGAGAGGTGGCTGCCGAGCAGCGCCCCGCCGATGCCCGCGAAAAAGGCCCCGATGCAGAAGGAGAGCACCTTGTTCCAGAACACGTTGATGCCCATGACGCTGGCCGCGATCTCGTTGTCGCGGATGCAGCGCAGCACATTGCCGAAATTGCTGTAACACAGGCGCGCGAGCACAATGAGCGTGAACAGCGCCCAGCCGTAGCAGACGAGCAGGGTGGCGTGGCCCGGGATGCCCTTGATGCCGAGCGAGCCGTTGGTGATGGGCGTGGCGTTGACGATGAGCACGCGAATGATCTCGGCGAAGGCCAGGGTGGCCATACCGAGATAATCGTCGCCCAGGCGCAGCACGGGCACGGCGATGAAGATGGCGAACACCCCGGCGAAAAGGCCGCCGCCGAGCACCGAGACCCAGAAGGGCGTGAGCAGGTCGGAGAAGGGCCAGATGATGGGCTCCAAAATCCACATGATCTCTTTTTGCGCGGGCGGCAATATGCACAGCGCGGAAACATAGGCCCCGATGGCGATAAAGCCCGCATGCCCCAGCGAAAAGAGCCCGGTGAAGCCGTAAATGAGGTTCAGGGAGAGGGCGAGGATGATATTGATGAAAATGAGCTTGGCGATGTAGATCTGGTAATCGCCAAGAAAGGTCTCCGCCTGCCAGAGCACCAGGCCGAAGATGACCATGGTGGCGATGCTGAGAAAGGTGTTGCGGTCGAGGCGCATCAGATTTTCTCCTCCATGCGCTCGCCCAGAAGGCCCGTGGGCTTCACGAGCAGGACGAGGACGAGGAGGATGAAGGCGAAGGCGTCGCGGTAGCCGGAGAGCTCGGGCATGAAGGCCACGGTCATGATCTCCACGAAGCCCAGGGCCACGCCGCCAAGCACCGCGCCCTCGATGGAGCCGATGCCGCCGAAAACGGCCGCGATAAAAGCCTTGAGGCCCGGCATCACGCCCATGTAGGGATGCACCTGCGGGTAGCGCAACGCCCACATGATGCCGGCCGCGGCCGCCAGCGCCGAGCCGAGCCCGAAGGTGAGCGCGATGACATTGTCCACCTTGACGCCGAGCAGCCGCGTGGTCTCGATGTCCTTGGAGATGGCGCGCATGGCGAGGCCGGGCTTGGTGCGGTAGACGATGTAGAGCAGGATGCAGACAAGGATGATGGTCATGCCCGGCACAAAGGCGGCGAGATGGGTGATGCGCAGGTTGCCGATCTGCCAGGCGTTGGTGAGCCATTCCGGCTGGAGCACGGGCCTTGGCTGGCCTGTGAAGATGACCACGGCGAGGCTCTCGATAAGGAAGGACACGGCGATGGCGCTGATGAGCGCCGAGATGCGCGGCGCGTCGCGCAGGGGCTTGTAGGCCACGCGGTCGATGATGACGCCGAGCAGCCCCGCCGCGAGCACGGAAATGACGGCCGCCACGGCCCAGGGCCAGCCGAAGGCGAAGGTGCCGAAAAAGATGAAGTACGCGCCCACCATGAGGATGTCGCCGTGGGCGAAGTTGATGAGGCGCAGGATGCCGTAGACCATGGTGTAGCCGATGGCGATGAGCGCGTAGAGCGAGCCAAGGGTCAGGGCGTTGAAACAGTGCTGGAGAAACATCTCAAAGCTCATGGGCCACCTCTGCGGCGCGGGTGCGGAAAAGGCGGCGCCCGGCCCCCGAAGGAGCGCGGGCGCCGCCGGAACTGCCGCTGCCGCTTACTTGGGCGTCACTTCGCCCACATACATGCGCTTGCCGTCCTTGTATTCGATGATGCCCACGGGCATTTCGGCGTCGTGGGTCTCGTTGATGGAGAGCTTGCCAAGGGCCGTGGGCAGCTCCACGGTCTCGGCCAGAGCCTTGGCGATGGCTTCGGGCTCGGCCTTGCCGGCGCGCTTGATGGCGTCGAGGATCAGGAAGTAGCAGTTGTAGCCGAGCGCGCCGTTAACATTGGTGTCCTTGTCGGGATAGGCCTTCTTCCAGGCTTCGGTGAAGCGCTTGGCCTCCTCGCTCATGTTGGCCATGGTGGGGTCATAGGGGAAGGTGGTGTGCAGGAAGCCCTCCACCGCCTTGCCCCCCAGCTTCACCGTGTCCGGGTTGTCCATGGCGTCGCCGCCCATGAGGCGGAACTTGGCCCCGAGCTCCCGGGCCTGCTTCATGATGATGGCGCCTTCGGCGAAATAGGCGGGCATGAAGACCACGTCCGGGTTCTTGGCGATGAGCTCGGTGAGCTGGGCCGTGAAGTCCTGGTCGCCGGAGCTGTACTTGAGGTTGGCGACCACTTCGCCGCCGAGCTTCTTGAAGGAGCGGGTGAAGAAGTTGGAGAGGCCCACCGCGTAGTCGTTGGTCATGTCCATGAGCACGGCGGCCTTCTTGGCGCCCAGGCTGTCGTGGGCGTAGGTGGCCGCGGCCGCGCCCTGGTAGGGATCGATGAAGCAGGCGCGGAAATAGTACTTCTTGCCCTGGGTCACCAGCGGGTTGGTGCAGGAGGTGCCCACGCCGGGGACGCCGGCCTTTTCGCCGATCTCCGCGCCGGCCATGGCGAGCGAGGAGCCGTAGGTCCCGATGAAGGCCACGACCTTGTCGCGCTCGATGAGACGCTTGACCGCGTTGGCCGCCTCCACCTTGTCGGACTTGTTGTCCACCACCACGAGCTCAACGGGGCGGCCGAGCACGGTGGGCATTTCCTGGTGGGCGAGCTTGACGCCCTCGAGCTCAAGCTGGCCGCCGAAGGCGTTCTGGCCGGTGAGCGGCAGGTAGACGCCGATCTTGATGGGGTCCTTGTCGGAAGCGGCGTCGGCCGCCAGGGCGGCCTGGACGCCGAAGCCCAGGACGAGCGCCGCGAAGAGCGCGAGGGTCTTGCCGAATTTCATGCGTTTCCTCCCAAAGGGTTGCGGCGTGTCCGCCGGGATCGGCGCGGAGCGCCCGGGCGTTCCCGCGCCCCTCCCCGGGCCCTGCGGGCGGAAATGCCAAAGCGCGGCCCGACAACGGCAAAACGCCGTCATCGGGACGCGCCCGCGGCGGTTGTCCGCCGGGGCTTCCGGAAGAGTTGCCGCCAAGCATATCTTAGCTCCCGCAGGCGCGCAATAAGAAATTCGGGCGTTTATCGCCCGGATTTCGGGGGCTGCCGGCAACGCCGGAAAGCGCGGGCGGGCTCGCCGGCCGGACTCCACCCAAAGGGCGCGGCATTGCCCTTGGCGCGGCTTTGGGATATGGGGAAGGCATGAACGAGACCGCATTTTCTGAAGGCCCCGTCAGCCCCGGCACCCCGCAGGGACGCGCCGTGCCTGTTGCCCAAAGGCTGGAGGCCCTCACGGCCTTTCTCACGGAGCACAAGGCCGGGGACGTGGCGAGCCTTGAGCTTTCCGGCGAAACCGCCTTTGCGGAGGCCATGATCGTGGCTACGGCGGGCTCCATGCGGCAGGCCCAGGCCCTTGCCGACGGCGTGGCCGAGCTCTGCCGCGAGCGCGGCTTCGAGTGCCTGCGCATCGAGGGCTATGCCGCCGCCCAGTGGATTCTTGTGGATTGCAACGACATCATCGTCCATATCCTGCTCGGGCCCGCGCGCGAGCTGTACCGGCTGGAAGACCTGTGGGGCCGCGCCGCGCGCTCCGGCGCTTCCGCCACGGAGGACCGTCCATGACGCCGACCCTGCTGCTTATCCTCGACGGCTGGGGCATCGCCCCTCATGATCCCAAGGCCGACAAGGGCGACGCGCCCCTTTTGGCCGTCACGCCCAATATCGACGCCCTGCTGAAAACGCGTCCGCATTCGCGCCTCACCGCCTCGGGCCGCGCCGTGGGCCTGCCCGAGGGCTATATGGGCAATTCCGAGGTGGGGCATCTCAATATCGGGGCCGGGCGCGTGGTCTATCAGGACATGACGCGCATCGACATCTCGCTGGAGGACGGCTCCTTCGCCGCCAATCCCGTGCTCACGGACCTCATCTCGCGCGTGAAGCGGAGCCGCGGCCGGCTGCACCTCACGGGCCTTGTTTCGGACGGCGGCGTGCACAGCCACATCCGGCATCTTGAAGCCATCTGCCGCATGGCGCACGAAGCCGGCGTGCCCGTGCGCATCCACTGCATCATGGACGGCCGCGACACCGACCCCAAGAGCGGCGAGGGCTTTATGGCCGCGCTGGAGGAGGCCATAAAGGACCATCCCGGCACGCGCATCGCCGGCCTTGTGGGCCGTTTCTACGCCATGGACCGCGACACTCGCTGGGAGCGCGTCAAGGAAGCCTGGGACCTTATCGCCCACGGCGTGAGCGACGCGGGCCTCTCCGCGCCGGACGCGCTCACGGCCCTGCGCGACGCCTACGCGCGCGGCGAGACGGACGAATTCATCAAGCCCGTGGTCATCGAAAAGGGCCGTGAAGACGGGGAGGCCCCGGGCATGGCCGACGGCGACGGCCTTTTCTTCTTCAACTTCCGCGCGGACCGCATGCGCGAGATCGTCAGCGCCTTCATCGACCAGGATTTCACCGGTTTTGACCGTGGCCGCGTGCCGAAGCTGGACGGCATCGCCTCCATGACGCCCTATGAGGCCCGGTTCAACATCCCCGTGGCCTTCCCCAAGGAGTCGGTGACTCAGGGCCTCGGGGAGGCCGTCTCCGCCGCCGGCATGCGCCAGTTGCGCCTTGCCGAGACGGAAAAATACGCCCACGTCACCTATTTCTTCAACGGCGGCGTGGAGGAGCCCTTCCCCGGCGAGGACCGCATCCTCGTGCCCTCGCCGCGCGACGTGGCCACCTATGACCTCAAGCCCGCCATGAGCGCCCGCGAGGTCACGGAAAAGTTCCTCGAGGCCTGGGCCAGCGGCAAGTACGACTTTGTGGTCTGCAACCTCGCCAACGGCGACATGGTGGGCCACACCGGCAACCTCAAGGCCGCGGAGGAGGCCTGCGCCGTGGTGGACGAGTGCGTGGGCAGGATGGTCAAGGCCGTGGAGGACAGGAACGGCCGGATGCTCATCATCGCCGACCACGGCAACTGCGAGGTCATGCTCACGCCCGAGGGGCGGCCGCACACCGCGCATACCACCAATCCCGTGCCCTGCATCCTTATCGAGCCGGGTCGTGAGGCAACCGCGCTCGCCGACGGCAAGCTGGCCGACGTGGGCCCGACCCTGCTCAGGCTTTGGGGGCTCGAGCCGCCCGCGGCCATGACCGGCAAGAGCCTTGTTCCCGAGGACGCGGCCCGTGGCTGAAAAGAGCGCGCGGCCGCAGGCCCCCGTGCCCCCGGACGGCATGGAGATACTCTTCTTCTACCAGTGCCCGCGCTGCGGCCGGCATGTGCCTGTCGTCGCGCCCACCGAGCCGCGGATGATCACCTGCGAAGGCTGCCGCGCCTCCTTCCCCATCATCCCGGTGGACGAGCACGGGCTGCACTATATCCGCATCATGCTGGCCGGGGGCAAGGCCGCGGCCGACCCGGACTTCCTGTAGCGGCAGGGCGGGGAGGTTTTCCCGGAGCGGAAAAAGAACGGCAGGCCTATGGACCCGCAAACCATGAAAAAAATCGGGGACCAGTGGTCGGCGCGGTCCCCGCTGCCCCCCCGGAGCCGCTGGTGGGAGTCGCCCGCCGTGAGACGCCATGTGGCGAAAAAAATCATCCCCGGCGGCACGGAAAGCGGCTATTGGCATGTGGAGGCGCTCCAGCGCGCCGGGAGGACCTTCCCGGCCGCGCTGTCAGTGGGCTGCGGCAATGCCTTTCAGGAAATAGCGCTCCTTCGGGCGGGCGTGGTGGAGCATTTCGACCTTTTCGAGCTCGCCCCCCGGATGATCATGGATGCCAAGGAGGCGGCCCTGAAGGCCGGGGTTCGCGACAGGATACAGTTTCATTTCGGGGATTTCTTCACTTCCGCCAAAAACCGGCCCGGATCCTATGACCTGGTCTTCTGGAGCGGCTCGCTGCACCACATGTTCGATGCGAACGCCGCAGTGGCCGTCAGCCGGGAAATTTTGAAGGGAAAAGGCGTCTTTTACTGCAATGAATTTGTGGGCGCCAATCATTTCCAGTATCCCACGCTCGAAATCATGATCGCCAACGGCGTGCGCTCCGTGCTGCCCCGGGAGGTCTTCAGGATACCCGGGAAGGACAGCTATTGGGAAACCGGCGCGGGCAGGCCGCCGCTCGAGGCCATGATGCACTATGACCCCTCGGAGGCGGCCGATTCCGAAAATATCCTGCCCGCCATCCGTGAGCACTTCCCCGGGGCCCCTGTCATCCCGCTCGGGGGCGTCGTCTACAACCTGGCCCTGATGGACATCCTCACCAATATCCCCGAGGACTGCGGGCTCTTGCGCGACCTGCTCGCCATTGACGACGAGGCCAATGATCGCGGCCTCTTCCATTACGCTTTCTGCATGGCGGAAAAGGCGTAGCCGAGACCGCGGGTCCCGGTCGCTTTCCGGTGGGTAGGAGTGCCCGGGCCGATTGCGGGATTTGGCTGATGCCCGGGTGCGAAAGCCTGGTGAGGCGCATCCGGCAGAAGCCTGCCGATGCCGCACGCAGGAAATTTTTGGGGAGTCGTTCCCCTGTGCACAAGACAACCCATTGATTTTCCATAGAGAAAATTCCAGTAAAAATTTTTTTACAAAAACGCTTGCATTTTGTGCGCGCTCCCGGTACAAAAATTTTGCCCTGCATGGGGTGGGGCATGTTTTTGAAGGTTAAGGGAAAGAGAGGAAGGGATCATGAAAAAGCTTTGCACCCTGCTGCTTGCCGCCGGCCTGGTTTTCGGGGCTGCCACCGGCGCGAGCGCCATTGACTTCCAGGCCAAGGGCCAGTGGCTCATGGGCTTCACCGCGTCCGACACCAAGCTCATCCACAAGAAGCGCGTGGGCAACGACAAGACCACCAATCTGGAGAGCAGCTTCGACGCCGTGCAGCGTGTGCGCCTCCAGTTGGACGCCGTGGCCAGCGAGAGCCTGTCCGGCACGGTGTATTTTGAAATCGGCAACACCAATTGGGGCCGTGCCGACCAGGGCGGCGCCCTCGGCGCTGACCAGAAGATCATCAAGCTGAAGCGCGCCTACATCGACTGGATGGTTCCCCAGACGGATCTCAAGTTCCGCATGGGCATCCAGGGCGTGACGCTGCCCAACGCGGCCGGCGGCTCCGCCATCATGGACACCGACGTGGCCGGCATCACCGCCAACTACAAGGTCAACGACAACGTCTCCATCACCGCCCTGTGGGCGCGCCCGCTCAACGACAACTTTGACGGCAACCGCTGGAACGGCCGCCAGGCCGGCTCCACCCGCGCGGGCTACCTTGACAACCTCGACCTCTTCAGCCTGATGGTGCCCCTGACCTTCGACGGCTTCGAGGTGACGCCCTGGGCCATGCTCGGCATGAAGGGCGCCAACGCCATGGAAGGCATCGACGGCTGGCAGGGCCGCGACGACAACGAGGTGTTCAGCACCTCCGACGGCAACCTGCCCTACAGCCTCTATCCCTATCCGGGCATCAAGGGGGCCACGAACATCGGCGGCACGGGCAAGGGCTATGGCAGCCTGTTCTGGGCCGGTCTGCCCTTCACCATCACGGCCTTTGATCCGCTGAACATCGAGGTGGACATCAACTACGGCTATTCCGAGCCCATGGGCCGCTATGACGCCGTCAAGCAGGGCGTGGTGAAGCGCTCCAGCACCGAGCGCCAGGGCTGGCTGGCCAAGGCCCTCGTTGAGTACAAGATGGATTGGGGCGTGCCCGGCATCTTCGGCTGGTATGCCTCGGGCGACGACGGCAACCCGAAGAACGGCTCCGAGCGCATGCCCTCCATCGTTCCCATGGGCACCTTCACCTCCTTCATGGGCGACGGCAACCTGGGCTGGGTGTGGAACGACTTCGCCCTCGACTATTCCGGCACCTGGGGCATCGGCCTCCAGCTCCGCGACATGACCTTCGTGGAGAACCTCTCCCACACCTTCCGCGTGGCCTACTGGGGCGGCACCAACAGCACCAGCATGGTCAAGTACATGAACAACTCCTTCGCCTGGGACGACGGCTGGGGGAACGGCACGAGCCCGTACCTGACCACCAACGACGGCCTGCTTGAGTTCAACCTGGTCAACAACTACAAGATGTACGAGAACTTCGACATCAACCTCGAGCTCGGCTACATCGCCAACTTCATGGACAACGACACCTGGAAGAAGGCCGGGGAGCGCAACTCCTCCTTCCAGAAGCAGGATGCCTGGAAGGCGCAGCTCGTCTTCGCCTACAGCTTCTAGTTCCGGAAGTTCGCAGCAGCACAAGAAAAACGGGGAGCCGCAAGGCTCCCCGTTTTTGTTGTGTGGCGGGGGTTCGGGAGGCGCGGCAGCGGGGCGAGGAGGAGCGCCCCGCAAGGCCGCAAGTTCACTTCCTACCAGCAGCCGCAGCCGCCCATGGGGGCATAGCCGCCGCCCCAGTTGCCGCCGCGATGGTGGCCGCCGCGACGCCCGTGATGATAGCCATAGCCATAGCCGCCGCCGGGGCCCCAGCAGGGGGCCGGGCCATAGCCGGGGCCGCCATTGGCGGGGCCATTGCCGGGCCCGAAGCCGGGCCCGAAGCCGTTGCGGGGGCCGGGGCCGGCGTCAAAGGCCTCGGCCGGGATGCCTTCCTTGGCGAGCTTGGCGCGCAGGTCCACGCGGGCGGCCATGAGCTTGCCGCGCAGTTCGCCGATCTCACGCGAGAGGCTTTCGATCTTGTCCTTGTCCGGCTCGGGGCTGGCAAGCTGGGCGTCCAGCTCCGCACGCTTGGCGCGCAGTTTTTCGCGCGTCCCGCTGGTGTGGGCCACGGTCTCGTCGTGGATCTTCTTCGCCTTGGTCTGCTGCTCCGTCGTAAGGCCGGGCCAGGCCTGGGCGTCGGGGCGATAGTCGCGGCCCGCGGCCTGGGCCGCGCCTGCCGCGCCCAGGGCCAGGATGGCCGCCAGGGCCACGGTGGTGAGCTTTTTGCTGAAGAGGGTCATGCGTCTTCCTCGTGTTGAAGTTGGGCGCTCATGCGCCGATTGGGGGATGTCGCATAGGAAGCAAGCTGCGTGCCATTTCACATAACCGCTTTGAATCGCGGGAAAATGGCAAAAAAACTCGTCCCGAGCCTTGCGCAGGGGCACGGGATGGCGTAACTTTTTTACCCAAGGGCAGCCTATGGTGAGTAAAAAGGTTACAGAATCGGGAAAAGCGGATACTTTTGACCCGCAAGGCGCGCCTCCGGCCGGAGTCCTTCGCGCCCGCCCGCGCGGGCTGGACCGCGCCCTGGCCTGGGGGCGGAGCCGGCCACTGCTGCGGCCTTTGCTCCTGCTGGCCTGTATAGCCGTGGCGGGGGCTGGCGTGGCCGCGCTCCTCATCGGCCGCGTGGAGGAGCGGGAGCGGGCGCAGATGCTGGCCGCCATTCACGGCCGCGCCGACTCGCTCGTCTGGGCGCTGGAAGGCAGCGCGCGTTTTCTGGACGGCCGGCATACGGGCGCGGGCGGGCTCGAGCGCCTCGTGGCCGAGGTGGCGCGCCAGCCCGGCGTGGCCTGGATAGCCATCACCGACGCCGCGGGCCGCATCCTCGCTGACAGCAATCCCGAACTGGCCGGGGCCGCGCTCTACACCCCCGAGGAAATGCGCCGGCTGGCTCCGGGCACGGTCACGCGCGGCCGCTTCAGCCCGGATGACCCCTCCGTTTACGAGACCTGGCGGCTCTTCGCCCCGGCGCGCCTGCGCGGCGCGCCGGGACGCCACGGACGCGCCGGCCTCTCCCGCCCGGCCGGGGAGGGCCTTGGCTGCGTCTTTGTGGCCCTGGACGTGACGGGCATGGAGGACCACCTCGCCGAGCTCGCGCTCCAGCTCTGGATCATGGCCGGCATCGTGCTCGTGGCGGCCGAGGCGGTGGCCGCCCTTGTGCTGTTGTTCCGGCGCTACCGCTCCTCGCGGCGTCTGCTCGCCGATGCCGAGGCCCTGGCCGCGCAGGTGGTGCGCAACTATCCCGCCGGGCTCCTCGTGCTGGACCGCGCGGGCAAGGTGCGTCTCTCCAATGCGCGCGCCCGCGCGCTCCTCGGCATGGAGGGGGAGGCGGCCTCCCTGCCCCGGGACGCCGCCGCGGGGCTTGAGCTCGACGCGCTCCTTGCCGAGCTTGCGGGCGGCGCGGAGCTCATCTGCCGCGAGCTGGAACTTTGGCGGCCCAAGGGCGACCCCGTGCCCGTGGAGCTCACGGCGGCGCGGCTGTACGGCAGCCAGGGCGGGGGCAAGGCACACGGCGGGGCCGAAGTATTGGGCTATCTCTTTGCCCTGCGCGACATGGGCGAGATCCGCGGCCTTGAACGCAAGCTCCGCCAGCATGAGCGCCTCTCCGCCCTGGGCAAGCTCGCCGCGGGCCTCGCGCACGAGATCCGCAATCCCCTGAGCTCGGTGCGGGGCTACGCCACCTATCTCACCGAGCGCCTCAGGAACGACCCCCTCGGCCACGCCACCGGGGAGCTGCTCATCGAGGAGACGGCCCGCCTCGACCGGGTGCTCGCCGACCTGCTCAGTCTCGCGCGGCCGCGCGACCTTGCGCCCGGGCCCGTGCATCTGGGCGACGTGCTCTCCCGCGTCGTGGCCGTGGCCGCGCCCGACGCCGCGGCAAAGGGCGTGCGCCTCGCCGCGGTCCTCCCGGAAGGCGGCGGGGACGTGGCGAGCGTGGACGCGGACAGGCTCATGCAGGCCGTGCTCAACCTCGTCATCAATGCCATCCAGGCAACGGATGCGGGCGGCGAGGTGGAGGTGGCGCTGGAGCCCGCTCCGAAGCAGGGGGAGGATGCCGCTTCCGACGCTGCGTCCCCGGGTTGGCGCATCCGCGTGCGCGACACGGGCTGCGGCATGGCGCGGGAGACCGCCGCCCAGATCTTCACCCCCTATTTCACCACCAGGGCCACAGGCACGGGCCTCGGCCTCGCCATCGCCCGCCAGATCGTCGAGCAGCATGGCGGGGCCATCAGCGTGAGCACGTTGCCCGGCCACGGAACCACCATGACCATCGAGCTCCCCGGGGCGGCCGCGCCGCGGGCGCGCGGAGGCGCGGCATGACGAAGCGGCTTTCCATCCTTGTGGCCGATGACGATGCGGCTCACCGCCATATGCTCGCGACCCTGCTGGAAAACTGGGGCTATGCCGTGGAAGTGGCGGCCGACGGCGGCGAGGCCGTGCGCCTCGGCCTCTCGCGTCCCTTTGACCTCGCCCTGCTCGATGTGCGCATGCCGGTCAAGGACGGCCTTGCGGCCCTGAAGGAGCTCCATGCGGCGCGGCCGGCGCTCCCCGTGCTTATGATGACCGCGTATTCGGACGTTCCGGCCGCGGTGGAGGCCATCAAGAGCGGCGCGTGGGACTATCTCGCCAAGCCCCTGGATTTCGAGCGGCTCAAGGTGAGCCTCCGCAATGTCTTCGCCCATGCGGACCTTGTGGAGGAAAACGCGGCCCTCTCACGCCGGCTCGCCGAGGACGGCCGCGGCGGCATCCTCGGCCAGAGCGCGCCCATGCGCGAGCTCTGGGAGATGATCCGCACCATCGCGCCCAGCGAGGCCACCGTGCTCGTGGCCGGGGAGTCGGGCACGGGCAAGGAGCTCGCCGCGCGCGCCGTCCACGGGCAGAGCCGCCGCGCCGCCGGACCCTTTGTGGCCGTCAACTGCGGCGCGCTCACCGAGACCCTGCTCGCCTCGGAGCTTTTCGGGCACGAAAAGGGGGCTTTTACCGGGGCGGACCGCCGCCACGAGGGGCTCTTTGTGCGGGCCCGGGGGGGTACCATCTTCCTCGACGAGATCGGCGAGATGCCGCTTTCCATGCAGGTCAAGCTCCTCAGGGTGCTCCAGGAGCGCGAGGTGCTGAGCGTGGGCGGCACGAAGCCCGAGCCCGTGGATGTGCGCGTCATCGCGGCCACCAACCGCGACCTCGCGCGGGAGACGGCCGAGGGCCGCTTCCGCGAGGATCTCTATTACCGCCTCAACGTGGTGACGCTGACCATGCCCCCCCTGCGCGACCGCGAGGGCGACATCGAGCTCCTCGCCCGGCATTTCGCCGCGCGCTTCGCCAAGGCGAACCACAAGCGCCTCGCGGGCATCGCGCCGCAGGCGCTGGACGCGCTCGCCCGCTATGCGTGGCCGGGCAATGTGCGCGAGCTTGAGAATGTCATGGAGCGGGCCGTCATCCTCATGCCCGGGGAGTATATCGACCTGCGCGAGCTGCCCGAGCGGCTCCTGACGGCACGGCTGCCGCGCGGAGCGGACGGCCCCGCTGCCCGGGGCGGCGTCGCGCCCGGCGCGCAAGCCCACGCGCCCGCGCAGGCCGTGTCGGGCGGCGGCCGGCTGCCCACGCTGGAAGAGGTGGAGCGGGAGGTCATCCTGCGCACGCTGCAAAGTTGCGGCGGCAACAAGAGCGAGGCCGCGCGCGTGCTCGGCATCACCCGCAAGACCCTGCACGCGAGGCTCCACCGCTACGGCGCCGAGACGGATGGCGGGGAGGAGGGTTAAAAATGGGCATCGTCTTCCTTGTGGGAGGGCGCGGGGCCGGCAAGACCACCGTGGGCCGGGCGCTGGCGCGGGAGCTTTCGTGCGCCTTCACCGACATGGATGCATTTCTCTGCGGCCGCGCTGGCATGAGCGTGGCGGAGATAG
>CAMWTD010000017.1 GCA_947177085.1 uncultured Desulfovibrio sp. | reverse complement strand
GGCAATGCCTGGTGGGGCGGCATCTCCAGCGAAATCACCATCTGGGATCCCTTCCGCGTGGCCTTTGACTTCGAGTACGGCTCCGTGACCTGGGAAGACGACGGCCGCCTGAACCGCCAGGGCTGGTTCGCCACCCTGCTCGCCGAGTACAAGCTCGACTGGGCCACCCCCGGCCTCTACGGCTGGTATTCCTCCGGCGACGACAACAACCCGGCCAACGGCTCCGAGCGCCTGCCCGCCCTGGCCTACGAGAACACCAACAAGTACTCCAACTTCGCCTTTGACGGCGACCCCTACATCGCCCGCGACGGCATGATCGGCCGTAACATGGCGGGCACGTGGGGCGTCGGCGCGCGCTTGAAGGACATGAGCTTCATCGAGAACCTGAAGCACACCTTCCGCGTCAACCTCATGGGCGGAACCAACAGCAAGGGTATGGCCAAGCGCATGTCCGAGGCGGGCCTGTGGGCCAATGGCACGAAACTGGACGGGGCTGCCGGTCCTCAGTTCGCCATGGGCGGCCGCGACTCCGACAGCTTCGGCATCGGTCACGAGAACCTGTATCTTACCACCGGCGACACAGCGCTGGAGCTGGGCCTGTCCAACTACTACAAGATGTACGACAACTTCACGGTGGCGCTGGAAGCCGACTACATCGCCCTGTGGCTCGATACCGGCAAGGACGCCTGGGGCGCGCGCCACAAGTATGGCAAGTCCATCCCGCAGACCAAGGACGCCTGGAACATCAACGCGAGCTTCGTGTACTCGTTCTAAGGCTGTGAAAAAAAGGAGCGGTGTGACAAAAATTTTGCCACGCCGCTCCTAAAAACGCTCTAAACGGATTTGGGGCCCGTGGCCCCAAAATGGGACGCCCGCCTGAAAGCCGAGCTAACCTTCGCGGCCTTCAGGGAGCGCCCCATCTCAGGCGGTGGGCGGAACGGCGGGTGTCGTTCCGCCCCGTTGATTTTGTGGCCGCCTGGCGCGGCCCTGTCAAGCAGGGGGCAGCGCGCCCGGCGCTAGGGCTCTTCCGGGGCTCCGTCCATGCGGAAGTCCACGCGGATCTTGAAAAGCTGCGTGGCCGGCAGGTTGAGGATGGCGACGCCCGTGCGCTCCTCAAGGCTTCGGAGCACGGACTCCCGCGCCTCGGGCGAGGCCGTGATGAGCGTGAACCAGACATTGTAGGCGTGGTCGCGCAAATAATTGTGGGTCACGCCCGGCTCGGCATTCACCGCCTCTATGAAGGCGTCGAGCTTTTCCCCGGGAACCTTGGCCGCGCACAGGGTGGACACAAAGCCGAGTTTCGCTGACTGGAAATTGGCCCCCAGCCGCCGGATGATCTTTTTCTCGCGCAGGGCGCGAACGCGCCTGAACACTTCCTCTTCCGCAAGGCCCAGGCGCTCGCCGAGGACGGCATAGGGGCGCGACGCCAGCGGAAAGTCCGTCTGGATGATGTCGAGGATGCGGCGGTCCGTGTCGTCCAGCGTTTCGGCGGCGTTCGCCGGATTCGGGGCTTCCTTGCCTGCTTCAGCGCGCATCCGCGCCCTCCTTCGCCGCCCGCAACTTTTTGGGCACATAGCTGCACAGGGGCTCCTCGCCGAGGTGGTTGCCGCTCATGCTTTGGGCGCGCGCCCGGCAGCCCCCGCAGACGCGGTGATATTCGCACACGCCGCACTTGCCCTCATAGGCCCCCTGATTTCGGAACTCCTGAAAATATCGGCTCTCGCGCCAGATTTTGGGGAAGGGCGTCTTGCGCACATTGCCGCAGTCAAGCTCAAGGTAGCCGCAGGGCTGCACCTGCCCCACATGGCTGATGAAGCAGAAGCCCGTGCCGCCGAGGCAGCCGCGCGTCATGGCGTCCATGCCGAAGGTCTCCGGCGTGACGGATTTGCCCTCCGCATGCGCGCGCTGGCGCATGATGCGGTAATAGTGCGGCGCGCAGGTGGCCTTGAGGTGCATGGACGTGCCCTTGCGAAACTCATAGAGCCAGTGGAGCACATCCTCGTATTCCTCCGCGGTGATGACCTCGTCGGCCAGGCCGGCGGCGCGCCCCATGGGCACGAGCAGGAAGATGTGCCATGCAGAAGCCCCCAGGCGCTCGCACAGCTCGAAAATGCGCTTGAAGCTCGCCAGGTTGCCGCGCGTGACCGTGGTGTTGATCTGGAAGGGCAGGCCCGCCGCCTTGAGGTATTCGATGCCGCGCAGGGAGGCCTCGAAAGCCCCGGGCACGCCCCGGAAGGCGTCGTGGCTTTTCGCATCCGCGCCGTCGATGGAGATGGAGCAGCGGCTCACCCCGGCCTCGCGCAGGCGCGCCGCGTTCTCCGGCGTGATAAGCGTGCCGTTGGGCGCGAAGGCGCAGGTGAGGCCGAGGCCGCGCGCATGGGCCACAAGCTCGTACACGTCCGGCCGCATCATGGGGTCGCCGCCGGTGAAGATGACGATGGGGTCGCCCACCTCCGGGAAGGTGTCGATGAGCGCCTTGGCCTCGGCGGTGGTGAGCTCGCCCGGATAGGGCTCGGGATGGGCCTCGGCGCGGCAGTGCCGGCAGGCGAGATTGCAGGAGCGCGTGACCTCCCAGGCGATGAGCCGGCAGGCCGGGCTGCCGTCCTCGAGGACGCGCGGCGGCTGGCCGGGGGCTGCGCCCGGATGGGCGTCTGCGGGATGCCCGGCGGGCTTGTCCGCCAGATGTCCTGCGGGATGTGGGACCATCAGCGGGCCAACCCCTCGCGAAGCAGGGTCTCGGTGAAATAGGTGATGAGCATGTCCGCGCCGGCGCGCTTCATGCCGAGCAGGCTTTCCAGCATGACCGCGCGCTCGTCTATCCAGCCGTTGAGGCCGGCCGCGCGGATCATGGAATATTCGCCGCTCACCTGGTAGGCGGCCAGCGGCACGTCCACGGCGTCGCGCACGGCGCGCAAAATGTCCGCATAGGGGCCGGCGGGCTTGACGATAAGCATGTCCGCGCCCTCGGCGAGGTCGGCGCGGGCCTCGATCATGGCCTCGCGCGCATTGCCCGGGTCCATCTGGTAGGCCTTGCGGTCGCCGCAGGCCGGGGCGGATTCCGCGGCTTCGCGGAAGGGCCCGTAACAGGCCGAGGCGTACTTCACCGCGTACGACATGATAGGTGTGGAGGTGAAGCCGGCCTCGTCCAGGGCCGCGCGGATGGCCGCGATGCGGCCGTCCATCATGTCGGACGGGGCCACGATGTCCGCGCCGGCGCGGGCGTGGCTCACCGCCGTTGCCGCCAGCAAGGGCAGCGTGGCGTCGTTCTCCACCACGCCGTCGGGCGTGAGGATGCCGCAATGCCCGTGGCTCATGTATTCGCAGAGGCAGACATCGGTGATGATGACAAGCTCCGGGAAGCGCTTGCGCAACCGCCGCACGGCCTGTTGCACGATGCCGTCCTCCGCCCAGGCGCCGCTCGCCCGCTCGTCCTTGACCTTCGGGATGCCGAAGAGCAGCACGGCCATGAGCCCGTCGGCCACGGCCGCCCCCACCCGCTTTTCCAACTGGTCAAGCGAAAGCTGGAACTGCCCGGGCATGGCGGAGATTTCCTTGCAAAAGGCGGCGTCGTCCGTCTCCACCACGAAATAGGGCATGATGAGGTCTTCACGCAAAAGGGGCGGCGTCTCGCGCACGAGGGCGCGCAGTTGCGCTGTTTGCCGCAGGCGTCGCCCGCGAGGGAATGTCTTCATTATCTGCCTCGGAAGTTTGCCGGCTCAGAGGCCGATTTCCTCGTCCGTCAGGTAGCAGGCCGGGTCCTCGGCCCAGATGTCGCCGTGATACGCCTCGGCGCGCGCGCGGAAATTGCCGCCGCAGATGTGGCGATGCCGGCATTTGGCGCACCGCCCGCCCACCTGGGCCTTCTTGTCCTTGAGCCGGTGCAAAAGCTCGATTTCCGGGTCGTCCCAAATCTCGGAGAAGGGCCGCTCGAGCACGTTGCCGAACACATGGCCGCGCCAGAACTGGTCCGCGTGCACCTTGCCGTCCCACGAGATGCAGCCGATGCCGCGCCCCGAGCTGTTGCCCTCGTTGTATTGCAGAAGCTCGAACACCTCGGCCGCGCGCTTCGGGTCCTCCTTCTGGAGGCGCATCCACACATAGGGGCCGTCGGCGTGATTGTCCACGGTGAGGATCTCGCGGGGCTTGCCCGCCTCGAAGAGCGCCCGCGTCTCGTCCATGATAAGGTCGAGCACGGCCCGCGTCTCGGCGTGGTCGAGGTCTTCCTTGATAAGCTCCGAGCCCCGGCCGGAGTAGACAAGGTGATAAAAACAGGCTCTGGGCACTTCAAGATCGCGCAGAAGGCGGAAGATGCCCGGAATCTCGCCGGCATTGCGCTTGTTGATGGTGAAGCGCAAGCCTACCTTGAGGCCCTCGGCCTGGCAGTTGGCGATGCCTTCGAGCGCCTTGCGGAAGGCCCCGGGCACGCCGCGGAAGCGGTCATGCACCTCTTCCATGCCGTCCAGCGAAATGCCCACGTAGGAAAGGCCCACCTGCTTGAGCTCGCGCGCCTTTTGCGGCGTGATAAGCGTGCCGTTGGTGGAGATGACCGCGCGCATGCCGCGCTTGGTCGCGTGGCTCGCCAGTTCCACGAGGTCCTGGCGCACCAGCGGCTCGCCGCCGGAAAAGAGCATGACGGGCGCGCCGTAGGCCGCGAGATCGTCGATCATGGCCTTGGCCTGCTCCGTGCCGATGTCGTCCTTCCCCTGCTGCGGGTCCACGGCCTGGGCATAGCAGTGGACGCATTTCAGGTTGCAGCGCTTCGTCATGTTCCAGACGACTACAGGCTTCTTGTCCTTGGAGAACTGGAGCAGGTGCGAGGGGAGCTTGCCCGATTCGCGCCCGTAGCGCAGGGCGTCGGAGGGTTCTACCTGGCCGCAGTAGAGCTTGGAGATGCCGATCACTTGTTGCCCTCCACAAGGGCGCGCAGGGCGGCGAAGGCCGCGTCGAGCCCCTCGGGCTTCGTGCCGCCGGCCTGCGCGAGGTCGGGGCGGCCGCCGCCGGAGCCGCCGCAGGGCGCGGCCACTTCTTTAATGAGGGCCGGCGCGGTGAGCCGGTCATGCAGATCCTTGGAAACATAGAGCAGCAGGCTCACCTTGCCGTCGGCGACACCCGCGAGGCAGGCCACGGCCGGCCCGGAAAGCCGGCTGCGCACATCGTCCATGAGGTCGCGCAGCGCCTTCACCGGCACGCCGTCCAGCCTTTGCGCCACAAGCGTGACATCGCCCGCCTTCTCGGCGCGGCGCGCCAGTTCCGCGCCGTCCACGCTGGCCGAAGCGCCCTTCTCCATCGCGCGGCGCAGCTTCTTGAGCTCGTCCTGCACGGCGGAAAGGCGCTCCGCAGCCTGTTCCGGCTTCGTCCTGAGCGCGGAGGCGACCGCCCCGAGCTCGGCGCGCTGGCCGATGGCGAGACCGTAGGCGTTCCAGCCCGTGACCGCCTCGATGCGGCGCACGCCGGCGGCCACGCCGCCCTCGGCCACGATGAGGAAGAGCCCGGCCTCGCCCGTGCGCCCAAGATGCGTGCCGCCGCAAAGCTCCACGGATTCGGGCGCGACGCCTTCCGCGCCCACGGTGAGCACGCGCACCACATCACCGTATTTTTCGCTGAAGAGCGCCATGGCCCCGGCCGCCAGTGCCTCCTCGCGCGGCATTTCTGTCGCCGTCACCGGAAGGTCGGCCATGATCACGCGGTTGACGTCGCGCTCCACGGCGGCGAGCTCCTCGGGCGTAAGCGCCGAAAGGTGCGAGAAGTCAAAACGCAACCGCTGCCCGTCCACGAGGGAGCCCGCCTGTTTCACATGCTCGCCCAGCACACGGCGCAGGGCGGCGTGGAGCAGGTGCGTGCAGGTGTGGTTGCGCGCGGTGGCGAGACGCCTGTCCGCGTCCACGCGCAAGCGGGCCTCCTGGTCCGCATGGATCTCGCCGCGCGTGACCGAAATCTGCTGCACGATGCAGCGCCCGGCCTTGAGCACCCCAACCACCCGGGCCTCGCCCGTGGCCGTGGTGATGACGCCCGCGTCCGCTGCCTGGCCGCCGGATTCGGCATAGAAGGGCGTCCGCTCCGCCACGAGGAAGCCCGCGCCGCCCTCGCCCACGCTCTCGGCGGGCGCGCCGCCCGAATCCAGCAGGGCTTTGATGGGGCTTTCCGCCTCAAGCGAGGCATAGCCCACAAAGGTGGTCTGGAGGCGCTCGCCAAGGCTCTTAAGCGAGGCCGCGATTTCGTTCTCGCCGCCGTGGCCGAAGAGGCCCTCGGCCTTCTGGTTGGCGCGGGCGCGCTCCCGCTGCTCGCGCATGAGCGCCGCAAAGCCTTCGGCATCCACGGCAAAGCCGCGCTTTTCCGCCACGTCATTGACGATGTCCAGCGGAAAGCCGTAGGTGTCGTACAGGCGGAAGCAGACCTCGCCGGGGATGGTGCGCTCGCCCCTGGCCTCAAGCCGCCTGAGCTCGTCTTCCAGAAGGCGCAGGCCGTTGCCGAGGGTCTGGGCGAAGCGGCGCTCCTCCTCGTGGACGGCGCGCTCGATGAAGTCCGCATGGCGGGTAAGCTCGGGATAGGCCCCGCCCATGACCTCCGTGACCTTGCGCGCCACGGCGTGCAGGAAGGGCTCCTCCACGCCCATGAGCGTGGCGAAGCGCAGGGCCCGGCGGATGAGACGCCTGAGCACATAGCCCCGGCTCTCGTTGGAAGGCAGCACCCCCTCGGCGATGAGGAAGGCCGCGGCGCGGGCATGGTCCGCGATGACGCGCAGGGCCGTGTCCACGTCGTTGGTGTCCGGCGCGCTTTCGCTGTAGGTCACGCCGGCGCGCTTGGCCGCGAACTGGATGATCTCCTGAAAGAGGTCGCAGTCGAAGTTGGAGCGCTTGCCCTGGCACACGGCCGCGATGCGTTCGAGGCCCA
The DNA here is from genome assembly GCA_947177085.1 of uncultured Desulfovibrio sp. GTDB lineage: Bacteria > Desulfobacterota > Desulfovibrionia > Desulfovibrionales > Desulfovibrionaceae > Desulfovibrio. The sequence goes on along the minus strand of CAMWTD010000017.1, from coordinate 11,754 downwards.
TTCCGGTGTCGATGTTGGGCGCGGCGAGCAGGGTGCGGCTGCCGTCTTTCGCCTGGTCGAACTGGGTGAAGACGAGGTTCCAGATCTCGAGGAAGCGGTCGCAGTCGCACTTGCCGATGCCGCAGTCCGGCCCGCAGGCCATGTCCTCGCCCTGGTCGATGTAGATTTCCGAGCAGGGGCCGCAGGGGCCGGTGTCGCCCATGGTCCAGAAATTGTCCTTCTCGCCCATGCGCACGATGCGCCCGTCCGGGAGGCCGGCCACCTCCTTCCAGATGGCGGCCGCCTCGTCGTCCTCCCGGAAGACCGTCACCCACAGGCGCTCGCGCGGGAGCGCAAGGTCAGTGGTGACGAATTCCCAGGCCCAGGTGATGGCCTCGCGCTTGAAATAGTCGCCGAAGGAGAAATTGCCGAGCATCTCGAAAAAGGTGTGGTGACGCGCGGTGCGGCCCACGTTTTCGAGGTCGTTGTGCTTGCCCGAGACGCGCAGGCACTTCTGGCATGAGGCCGCGCGGGTGTAGGCGGCCTTTTCCTCCCCGAGGAAGAGGCCCTTGAACTGCACCATGCCCGCGTTGGTGAAGAGCAGGCTCGGGTCTTCCGGCGGGATGAGCGGGCCCGAGGCCACGACCGTGTGCCCGTGCTTGCGGAAGAATTCGAGAAAACGGCGGCGGATTTCCTGTGCGGTCAGCATGTGGGCTCCATCCGTGCCGCCCCGGCGGGGCGGGGTGAGCGACAAAACTAGTCTTCAAATTCGGGCTCGACGCCCTCGTCCATATCCTCGGGGGTGGGCTTGAACTCCTTGGGATGCAGGCCCAGAAATTCCACCACCTTAGCCTCCACGGCGTTGCGCAGGTCGGCGTCCTCGTCCAGCAGGGCGCGCACCTTTTCCCGGCCCTGGCCCAGCTTTTCCGCGCCGAAGGCGAACCACGAGCCGCTCTGCTCAATGATCTTGGCCTCGATGCCGAGGTCGAGCAGCTCGCCCGAACGCGAGATGCCCTGCCCGTAAAGGATGTCGAAAAATGCCACGCGGAAGGGCGGCGCCACCTTGTTCTTCACCACCTTGACCTTGGTGCGCGAGCCGAAGGCCTCGTCCTTGTCCTTGAGGGTGGTCGACTTGCGGATGTCGATGCGCACCGAGGAATAGAACTTGAGGGCGTTGCCGCCGGTGGTGGTCTCGGGGCTGCCGTAGCCCATGGTGCCGATTTTCATGCGGATCTGGTTGATGAAGATGACCGAGGTGCGCGACTTGTGGATGGTGCCCGTGAGCCTGCGCATGGCGTGCGACATGAGGCGCGCGTGGCCGCCCACCTGGGTCTCGCCCATGTTGCCCTCGAGCTCGGCCTGCGGAATGAGCGCGGCCACGGAGTCGATGACCACAAGGTCCACCGCGCCCGAGCGCACGAGCATGTCGGCGATGTCCAGCGCCTGCTCGCCGTAGTCCGGCTGGGAGATAAGCAATTCGTCCGTGTTGACGCCGAGGCGGCGTGCATAGCTCACGTCCAGCGCGTGCTCGGCGTCGATGCAGGCGCAGGTTCCGCCCATCTTCTGGCATTCGGCGATGATGTGCAGGGTGAGCGTGGTCTTGCCCGAGGATTCGGGCCCGAAGATCTCGGTCACGCGGCCGCGCGGGATGCCGCCCACGCCAAGGGCGAGGTCCAGCCCGATGGAGCCGGTGGGGATGACCGGAACCTCCACCTGCACGTCGTCGGAAAGTTTCATCACCGCGCCCTTGCCGTACTTGCGCTCGATGGTGGTGAGCGCGGTGGAGAGGGCTTCGGCGCGGGCGGCCTCGGGACTTTGGGCCGGCTTCTTGGCCATGGTCAACTCCGGATTTGGTGAATGGGGTTCCCGGCGCGCAAGCCGCCTCCGGGAAGCTGTGTATCCTAGCAGAGCCGGGCCCGCATGGCAAATGCGGCCGTCCGGCCCGGACCTGCGGAAAAAAGATATGCGGCCGAGACGCCCGCGCGTCAATCCCCGCGCAACCGGGAACCGCCAACTTTGCGGTCAGCCCTTATCCCCCTCCGATTCCTGCCGATGGATATGGCAGGGAGGCCGCCTGTGGCCCGGCGCGCCTTGCGGGGCGGCGCGGCCTGTGGCATACTTGAGAAATGACACTCCAGAAACGACGCGAACAGGCGCGGCGCGTGCTAGAGGCGCTGGCCGCCCGCTATCCCGAGCCGGCCTCCCACCTTGTGTACCACAACCCGTGGGAGCTGCTGGTGGCCACGGTGCTCGCCGCGCAATGCACGGACGCGCGGGTGAACACCGTGACGCCCGAGCTTTTTCGCCGCTGGCCGGGCCCCGAGGACCTGGCGGAGGCGGACCTCGCGGAGCTGGAAGAAGTCATCCACCCCACGGGCTTTTACCACAACAAGGCGAAGAACCTCATCGGCGCGGCCAGGCGCGTGCGCGACGAATTCGGGGGCTTGGTGCCCCGCACGCTGGAAGAGCTCGTCACGCTCCCCGGCGTGGCGCGCAAGACGGCCAATGTCGTCCTGTTCGGGGGCTTCGGCCTCAACGAGGGCCTTGCCGTGGACACCCATGTGAAGCGCATCAGCCACCGCCTGGGCCTGACCTCGGCCACGGACCCGGTGGCCGTGGAGCGCGACCTCATGGCCGTGTTTCCGCGTGATGAATGGGGCGACGTGAACCACCGCATGGTCTGGTACGGACGCGAGGTCTGCCGCGCGCGCAAGCCGGGCTGCGACGCGTGCCCCATGGTTTCCTTTTGCCCCAGGCTCGAGCCGCCGCGCGACGCGACGCCCGCCAGAAGAGGCAGATCATGAGCATGAATCCCCTCTTGAGCACCAATGAGCTGGAAGTGGTGGAATTCCTCCTGGACGAGCGTGAGGAGGACGGCACAACCTATACCGGGCACTATGCCATCAACGTGGCCAAGGTGCTGGAGATCATCCGCCTGCCCCAGGTCACGGCCATGCCGGGCACGCACGACCCCGCGGTGATGGGTTCCTTCAACCTGCGCGGCAAGGTGCTGCCGCTCATCAACCTTGCCACATGGCTTGGCAAGGAGATGGCCGTCACGAAGAACGACAAGGTGCTGGTGACGGAATTTTCGGGCGTCAAGGCGGCCTTCCTCGTCTCGTCCGTCATGAGCATCCACCGTCTCGACTGGGAGCGCATCGAGCCGCCCAACAAGTATGTGCAGACCTTTTCGCGCGACAGCATCACCGGCATTTTGCGCATCGGCGAGCGCGTGCTCTTCATCCTCGACATGGAGAAGATCCTCGCGAGCCTCGACCACTCGCTCGACATGTCGCGCATGGAGCCGGAACCGGCCAAGGCGGAAATGCCCGAGCAGGTGCGCCTGCTCCTCGCGGACGACTCGAGCTCGCTGCGCAAGATCGTCAAGTCCTTCCTCGAGAAGTCGGGCTACCAGGTGACGACGGCGAGCAACGGCCGCGAGGCCTGGGAATACCTCAACAATCTCGCGCAGGCGCAATCCGGCCAGGAAGGCGGCAAGGAGGACCTCTCCGAGATTGTGGACCTCGTCATCTCGGACATCGAAATGCCCGAGATGGACGGCCACGCCCTCACCACCAAGATCCGCGAGAACCCGGCCCTGCACAAGCTGCCCGTGGTGCTCTTTTCCTCGCTCATCACTGACGCGCTGCGCGCCAAGGGCATCAAGGTGGGCGCGGACAGGCAGGTCTCCAAGCCGGACCTCGCGGGCCTCGACAAGATCGTCAAGGAAATCATGGAAGAACGCCTGCACAAGTAGACGCCGGCCGGCACAGGGGCGTGAGCGCGCCCCGGCGTGGCAGCCGAATTGCATAGCAAGCCGCATGGACATTTTCAGTTACGATCCTGCCGCGGTGTTGAGCTTTCTGCTCACCATCATGCGCGTGAGCATCGTCATGTTCATGCTCCCCATCTTTTCCACCAACAATATCCCCATCTCGGTCAAGGCGGCCGTGACCATGGTCTTCACCGTGGCCGTGTGGCCGCATCTCTCGCTTTCCGGCTCGCTCATGCCGGAGCATCCCTTTGACCTCGCCATCATGGCGCTCGGCGAGGTCTTCATGGGCCTCGTGCTCGGCATGGCCGTCAATTTTCTGTTCATGGGCATCCAGTCCGGCGGCGAGCTTTTGGGCTTCCAGATGGGCTTTACCATGATCAACTTCGCGGACCCCATCACCGGCAACCAGACGGGCGCGACGGCCTTCTTCCTCTGGATGGTGAGCCTGCTCACCTTCCTCGCCCTCGACGGGCATCTCTACATGATCAAGGGCTTCGCCCAGTCCTTTGCCATCGTGCCGCCGGGCGCGCTCTTCATCGGCGAGAACCTGCTCTGGGAGGTGCTCGAGCTCTCAAGCCAGATATTCGTGCTGGCGCTCCAGATTGCCGCGCCCGTCATGGTGGCGCTCTTTCTGGTGGAAGTGGCCCTGGGTCTCGTGGCGCGCACGTCGCCCCAGATCCATATCATGGAGTTCGGCTTCCCCATCAAGATCGGCGTGGGCTTCTTTTTCGTGGGCCTCCTCCTCGTGGTCATGGCCAACAAGATCGAGGAATTCATCGCCGGCATGGACGGCCTCTTCGCCAACCTTTTGCGCGGCATGAGCACCCTGTTCCAGTAGCCGGCCCGCAAAAAACCTCGTGGGCGTCCCGCGCCCCGCCCCCCGCCAGAAAGCCTTTGAAACTTTGGCGGAAACCCGGTATCCTCTCCCCCGGAGGACCTGCCATGAGACGTAAACTCTTTCTCATCGTCATGGGCGTCATCGCCCTGCTCATCATCTTCCTCTGCTTCCGCATGGACGCCCTCTTTGTGGACGGCGCGCTTGAGGTCTTCCTGGTGGGCGTCGGCGTGGGCCTTGTGCTCGGCATCATCCTCACCGTCTGGATCGCCCGCAAGGTGGATGAGCCCGAGGACGGGCCGAAGGCCAGGAGCTGAACCACGCCCCACGGCCGTTGCCGTTGCGCGAGTTCCCCCACGCTTTCCGCAGGGCGGCAAGGATAGCTTGATGCCAGCAGAAGTCAGCGTGCGCCAGCCGGGGCCCGCGTGGGCCGAGGGGCTGAGGCGCGCGCTCCCCATCACCCTTGGCTATGTGCCCGTGGGCTTCGCCTTTGGCGTCCTTGCCGTGAAAAACGGCATCCCCGCCGGGCTGGCCGTGGCCATGGCCGTGCTCATGTTTTCCGGCTCCGGGCAGTTCGTGTTCGCAAGCCTCTGGGGCGGGGGCGCGGGCATCCTCTCCACGGCGGCGGCCGTGGGCATCGTCAACCTGCGTTACCTGCTCATGTCCGCGGCGGAATCCCCCTGGCTCTCCCGCCTCTCGCGCGTGAGGCGCTTCCTGCTCGGCCTCGGCCTCACGGACGAGACCTTCGCGGTGCACATCACGGCCCTGCAGGAGGGCTGGCCGCTCAATGCCGCCACCATGTACATCTGCAATTCCACCACCCACCTTTCGTGGGTGGCCGGCTGCGCCATCGGGGCCTTTTGCGGCAACCTCGTCAACGATGTGCGGCCGCTCGGGCTCGACTACGCCATCACGGCCATGTTTCTCGCCCTGCTCGTGCCCCAGTGCGCAAGCCGCCTGCACGTGCTGGTGGCCGTCTTCACCGGCGCGCTTTCCGTGGCGCTCAAGGCGGGGGGCATGAGCCAGTGGAACGTGGCCGTGGCCACGGTGCTGGGCGCGACACTTGGCCTTGTGCTCTCGCTGCGGCAGAAGCCCCGGGCCCCGGAGGACCCCGCATGAGCGGCTGGCTTGCATGGGCCGGGGAGCACGAGGCGCTGCTCCTTTGCGTTGGGGCCGCCACCCTCGTGACGGTGCTCCCCAAGGTGCTGCCCGTGACCTTCTTGCGCGGGGATTCCCTGCCGCCGCTTTTGCGGCGCTGGCTGGACTTTGTGCCGGTGGCCGTCATGGCGGCACTGGTTTGCCCGGATATCTTCATCTATGGCGGCCGATTCGACCTCTCCACGGGCAACCTCTTCCTCATGGTCTCCATTCCCACCTTTTTCGTGGCCTGGAAGACAAAAAACTACTTCGTCACCATCGCCGTGGGCATCGGCCTCGTCATCCTGGCCCGCTGGGCCGCCTGGGCCGTATGACGCCCTGCCCGGCCCCGCCGAGGCAGAGCGGCCGGCTGCTCGTGCGCGTTGCCCCCGGGGATGTGGCGCTCTTCCGCTTTCTCCTCGAGGCCTACGAGAACCTGGCCTTCTTCTCCGTGCTGGAGCGCAAGACCGCGCTGCTCAAGGTGGTGTTTTCCCCGCAGCAGGAAGACGCCGTGCGGGCGGCGCTGGCCGAAATCGGCGCGAGCCTGCCGCTCACGGTGGAAGAGTGGCCCTTTCCCGGCCAGACTGACTGAAGAAGTGCGGGAGCGGATTGGCGCGACGCCGGCTTCAGGCGATGGCCGCCTGCGCGCCCCCCTCGTCATGGCCGCGCACCGGCCCGGAAAAGACGGGCTTGACCGCCAGGAGCTTGTCCTTGCGGCCGAAGATATAGACCACGTCGTCCACCTCGAAGCGGAAGTGCGGGCCCGGAGCGGCCTCCACCTCGTCATGGCGCAGGATGGCCACCACCGTGACCCCGTAGTTGGGCCTGAGCCCGCAATCCTTCAACTCCTGGCCGCAGAGGGGCGAATCCGGCCCCACGCGCATGGCCTGGACGCCCATGTCCGGCAGGCGTCCCACCGCGTCGGCGAGGGAGTCCACGCTGTTGCTCATGCGGCGGATCATGCGGTAATTGGCCTCGCGCAGGTGCGCGGCGAAGGCGTCGATATCCTGCCGGGGCACGAGGTACTGGGCGAGCACATGGCTGAAAACCTCGATGGAGGTCTCAAACTCCTCGGCGATGACCTCGTTGGCCCCCAGGCTGTGGAGCGGCGCGACCTCGGTGACGAAGCGCGTGCGCGCCACGATATAGAGGTTCGGGTTGAGCTTGCGCGCCTCGATGGTGATGGCGCGCACGGCCGCCGGGTCCGAGATGATGATGGCGAGCACGCGCGCCTTTTCCACGCCCAGGTGCTCCAGCACCACGGGCTGCGAGGCGTCGCCGTGGGAGATGGGCTCCTTGTCGCGGTAGCGGCGCACGGTCTCGGGATTCATCTCCAGGATGGTGTAGGGGATGCCGGATTCGTGCGCCACATGGGCGAGGTGCTTGCCGCTGATGCCGAAGCCCACGATGATCAGGTGGTCCTCCAGGGCGTCGTCCTTTTTCGCGCCTTCCTCCGGCACGGCGGGCGCGTTCCGCCCCCGGAGCCGGGCCACCGCCCCGGCCACGGCCGGCGCGACGGCAATCAGCCCCGGCGTGAGCATCATGGTGAGCACGCTCACGGCGAGGAAGTTCTGGTAGGCGTCCATGTCGAACAGGCCCGCGCCAAGCCCCTGCGCCGCCAGCACAAAGGAGAATTCGCCCACCTGAGCGAGCGACAGCGCGGTGATGATGGCCGCGCGCAGCGGATAGCCCTGCACCAGCACAGCGGGCAGCGTGAGCACGCTCTTGATAAGCACAAAAAGCAAGGTCCCCACGATGATGGTGACAAAATGCCCGGCGAAGTAGCCCACATTGAGCATCATGCCCACGGAGATGAAGAACAGGCTCATGAAGACATCCCGGTAGGGCAGGATGCCGGAAATGACGCTCATGCTGTACTGGGAGCGCGCAAGCAGGAGCCCGGCGAGGAAGGCCCCCAGGGAAAGCGAGAGCCCGAGGTAGCTCGTGAGCAGGGCCATGCCGAGACAAAGGCCCAGGGTGGTGAGCAGGAGTATCTCGCGGGTGCGCGTGCGCATCACCGCCTCCATGAGGCGGTTGAGGCCGAAATGCGCCACCACGAGGACGCCGCCGAGAATGAGCGCCACCTTGAGGACCGAAAGCGCCGCGTCCTTGAGCGAAAGGTCCAGCGTGCCCGCCAGGAGCGGCACGCAGAGCAGCATGGGCGCGACCATGATGTCCTGGAAGACGAGGATGGCGAGCGAGAGCCTGCCCGTGGGCGTGCTGCTGGCGCCCTTCTCCTGCAGGATTCGCAGCACGATGGCCGAGGAGGAGAGCGCCACGAGGCAGCCCCAGAAAACGCCGCGCTGCCAGTTGGTTCCGTAGGCGAGGGCGAGCCCGGCCACGGCCGCGATGGTGAGGCCGATCTGGAGGCTGCCGCCGAGAAAGACCGGGCGCTTGAGGCGGCTTAAGGCCTCGCCCGAGAGCTCCATGCCGATGGTGAAGAGCAGCATGGCCACGCCCACCTCGGCCACCTGGTCGATGGCCTCGCGGTCGGTGACGAAGCCGAAGACCGTGGGCCCGCAGAGCACGCCCGTGATGAGGAAGCCCACCGTGGCCGGAAGCCGGAGCCGGTTGCAGACAAGGGTGACGCCGATGGAAAGCAGGAAGATGATGACGATTTCGGAGAGAAAGGGAACTTCCATGCGCGCGCTCCTCTCCCGCATCCTAGCATCACCGGGGCCGGCCCGCAAGTGCGTGCGGCCCTTTACTTTCTGCGTCAGGGGCGCATAATCGGGGCGCAACAGGCGGCCGCCCGGGGCGCGGCCGCCCAAAGAAAGAAGGAGAGCGCCATGGATGTGTTTGAAGCCCTCTTCACCCGCCGCAGCATCCGCAAATATTCCGACGAGGCCGTGAGCGACGCGGACGTGGAAACCATGCTCAAGGCCGCCATGCTGGCCCCGAGCGCCATGAACGAGCGCCCCTGGGCCTTTGTGGTGGTGCGGGATGCGGAAATCCGCGCGGCCCTTTCCGAAGCCACGCCCTATGTGAAGATGGCCGCGCACGCGCCCGTCGTCATCGTGGTCTGCGGCGACCTTAACGAGGAAAAGGCCAAGGGCCACTGGGAGCAGGATTGCTCCGCCGCCATCGAGAACCTGCTTCTCGCGGCGCGCGGCCTGAATATCGGGACGGTCTGGTGCGCGGTGCATCCCGAGCCCGAGCGCGTGGGCAATGTGCGCCGCATCCTCGCCATCCCGGAGCATGTGATCCCGCTGGGGCTCATCTGCGCGGGGCATCCGGCGCAGCCCTTTGCCGAGGCCAGCCGCTTCATGCCCGAGCGCATCCACCGCGAGCGCTGGTAGCGCCTCACGGAGCACATGCCCATGCCGCCAGCCCCCGCGGTTTCCGTGGTCATTCCCGTCCACGGAAATTTTGCCCTCACCCGCGACTGCCTGAAAAGCCTCGCCCGCACCGCGGGCCAGCCGCTTGAGGTCATCGTGGCGGACAACGGCTCGACGGACGAGACGCCGAGGGAGCTTCGGGCCCTGGGTTCGGCCCTCTTCGGCCCCCTGTTCCGGCATATCCGTTTCGAGGAGAACCGCAACTTCGCGCCTGCCTGCAATGCCGGGGCCCGGGCGGCCAGCGCGGACTTCGTCTTCTTCCTCAACAACGATACCGTGCTCACGCAAGGCTGGCTGCCTCCGCTGCTGCGGCGTTTCCGCAGCGTACCGCGTCTCGGGGCGGCGGGCCCGCTGCTCACCTATGCGGACGGCACGGTGCAGCATCTTGGCGTCGCCTTCAAGCCGGGATACAAGCTCGGGCATCTCTACAAGGGGCTGCCCGCCACGCATCCCCTGGCGCAGAAACGGCGCTTCTTCAAGGCCCTTACGGCCGCGGCGCTTCTCATGCCGCGCGGGCTCTTCCTCTCTGCCGGCGGCTTTGACGAAGGCTTCGTCAACGGCTACGAGGATGTGGACCTCAGCCTGCGCCTCACCTCGGCCGGCCTGTCCCTCGCCTCCGTGCCGGAAAGCCGCGTCATCCATCTGGAAAGCAAAACGCCTACCCGCTTTGCCCATGAGGAGGCCAACGGCCTGCGCCTGCTTGGCAAATGGCGTCTGGACCGCCTTGTGGACATGCCGGACCATGTGGCCGCGGACGGCTACGCCCTCACGGTCATGCCCGAGCTGGAGCTACGCCTCACCACGAACCCGGCGGTCTCCGCGGAACTCCTCGCGAAGCTTGAAACCTTCGACCCCGCGCTGTGCCGGGAGCTGCTGGAAAAGGAACCCCTCTGGGAGGAGGGCTACAGCCTTCTGGGCGCGCACCTGGAAAACAGCGGCCAGGCGGCTGAAGCCCTGGAGCTGTACCGCGGGGCCGCGCGGTGCAAGAATTCCTGTTCCTTTCAGGATTATGAGCGCATCCTGCGCGTCGAGACGGCGCTCGGCAGGGACACGTCAGGCACGCGGGCGTCGCTCGGGCGGCTCACGGCCACCCTCGGCGGACAGGAGTACGCCCGTAAACGGGAACACATCCTGGAAACACTTGCCGGCGAAAGCCCAGCGCAGCAGGCCCTCATCCCGCACTATGAACGGGCCTATAAGGAGGGGCTGCGCCTGGCGGCGAGCGCCGCGCTGGCCGGAGAGGCCGGCAGGAAGGGTGGCGTGGTCAGGCCCGGGTCAGGCCGGCGAACCTCGCGCCGCAGGCGCTAGCCGCGTCCTGCGGGGCGAGCTCAAGCTGCACGCCGCGCAGGCCCGCGCTCAGGAAGATGCGCTCCCACAAGAGCGCGCTTTCATCCATGAACACGGGATAGGCCTTCTTCGCGCCGAGCGGGGAGCAGCCGCCGCGCACATAGCCCGTGAGCGGCCTGACCTCGGCCAGCGGCACGAGGGCGGCATGGCGTCCCCCGCAGGCCTGCGCCAGCGCCTTGGGCGAGAGCTCGGCCACGGCAGGGATGCAGGCCATGACCACGCCCGCGCCGTCGGCGCGCGCAACCAGCGTCTTGAACACCCGCGCCGGGTCCACGCCGAGACGCGCCGCCACGGTGGCGGCCGAGAGGTCGCTCTCGTCCACCTCCACGCGGTGCAGGGCGTAGGAAATGCCGAGCCTGTCCAGTAGGCGCGCGGCATTGGTCTTGGCGATCTTGTCGTGGGCCATGCGGGGCTAGGGCTCCTGGGCGAGGATAAGCTCCACCTCGTCCACGCTCAAGCCCGCGTTGCGGGCGATCTGGCGGCTGGAGAGGCCCTTGCGGCGGCCGTTGAGGATGATCTCGCGCAAAAACTGCGGCGAGCGCGAAATGCCCTCGGCCTGCTCCAGGAGACGCCGCAATTCGGCCACGCGGTCGGAGAGTTTTTCGTCCAGCTCCCGCAATTCGGCCTGGCGCTGGGCGAAGGTGGCGACGATCTCACGCTCGAGGCGGGCGTTCATCTCGATGCGGGCGAGCAGGCTCTGCTGATTGTCCTGCAGGGAATTGAGCAGGCTCTCGGAGCGGCGCAGCCTGAGGTAAAAGACCACGGCCCCGCCGAGCACGAAGAGTTCCAGCAGGGTGCACGCCCCGATGAAGATAAGGAAAACGAGATCATTGGGCATGGATGCCGTCCCCTGTTCCGTGGCCGCGCGAGAAAACCCTACACCTTGACATTGAGCAGGTTGCCCACCAGCGGCGACGCCGGGGGCCGGGCCTCGTCCGCGTCTTCGTCTGCCGCGGCCGTGCGCCGCCCGCGCCAGCGGCGGCTGCCGAACCAGGAGGAGCCGTGATGCCCGTCGGGCTGGATGCCCGGCCCGTCGGTCTTTTCGCTCTTTTCGACCTGCTGGCGCTCCATGCGGGCCTGTTCGGCGGCGAGCACGCGCGACATGGCCACGGCCGCCTGGGGCGCAACGGCCGCGGCATTGGCCACGGCGGTGGAGAGCCCGCTCTGGGCGTAGAGCACGGCCATGGTGGTGTCGATGCTCATGGGGCCCTCCGTGCGGCGGCGGCGTGTTGGGACAGAGCCTTGCCTTTGCGTTGGTGATGCTCTGCTGCGAGGATTGCTGCTTCCCTAATGCCGAAATTATCCGTCAAAAACAGCCTTTTCGGTGCTGGCTGCGTCAGAGA
>CAMWTD010000016.1 GCA_947177085.1 uncultured Desulfovibrio sp. | reverse complement strand
GGGCAAGACGCTCCCGCGCGAGGGCCAGCGCCTCGGTGTCGCGGTCCAGCCCGCAGAGCCTGCTTTCCGGGGCGGCCTCAAGAATGGCCTGTGCGTGCCCCCCCAGGCCCACCGTGCCGTCCAGGTAGCGGCCTCCCGCCACGGGCGCGAGCGCCGCCAGGGTCTCCTCCAGGAGCACCGGCACATGCCGGGGCCTTCCCTCAGAAGCCATGCCGCCGCCTTCGCGCATCAGAGGTCAAGAACCACATTTCTGGCCGCCAGTTCTTCGCTCACGTCTTCATCGGGGAGATCGTCGAAGCGTTCCTGAGCCCAGACTTCAAACTTGTCGAGCATTCCCACGAGCACGGCATCGCGGCCGAGGCCCGCGGCCCGCAGGAGCGGCTGCGGGATGCGCACCCGGCCCTGCCCGTCGGGGATGAGCTCGTGCGCGAGGCCGATGACCTTGGTCTTGAAGTGGGCCAGCGCGGGCGGCGGCATCCTGATGCTGCTCAACTGCTCCACGATGACGTTCCACTGCGCGGGCAGATAGGCCGTGAGATGACCGTAATAGGCGGTGAGCCAGAAGGCCCCGGCGGAGGGGTCAGCGGCGTCGCCCCCGTGACCTGCCGCGCCCAGCGCGTCGAGAAATTTCGGCGGCAGCACCAGACGCCCCTTGGCGTCCATGCTGCGAAAATAGCTGCCGGAAAAACGTGCCGCCATAATCTACCACTTTTTTGACCGGAATCACCACTTTTTTCCACTTATGCCCCAGAGACTGGAGGGTGTCAAGACAGAGAGGCCGCCCGCTGCGCATCCCGCAGGCAGGCGGCCCGGAGCTTATTCAGGATGATGTGTGTTTTCAGTGGTTTACGGGACGATTTTCTTGCTCGCCGCTTCGGGGAGGAAGAGTGCCGCAGCCCTATGCGGAGAGGGCGCGGCCTTCGGCTCGGCGCGCATCGGCCTCGCGGTCCAGCGCGCGCAGGGCCCGCGCCAGCAGAAGCCACGCCTCGGGCCGGTCATGGAGGCGCACGCTGCGACGCGCCAGCATTTCCGCCATGCCCGGGTCTTCGCCGCCGTCGAGGTAGAGCTCCGCAAGCTGGAGCAGGGCCTGGGCGTCATCGGGATTGCGCAGGAGGGCATCATGGAGCAGTTCCCGCGCTTCCGCCCCGCGGCGCTGGCGCGCGGCAAGGCGGGCAAGCTGCCGCCGGGCGGTGGCGGGCGTGCCCGGGCGCGCGTCCTCCAGTTCGGCGGCGCGCTCATAGCAGCGCCGGGCCTCGCCGCGCCTGCCCCGTTGCTCGTGGAGGCGCCCGAGCTTCAGCCAGACATAGCGGTATTCCGGCGCAAGCCCGGCGCTATGCCGATAGTGCCGGGCCGCGGCCCGGAAATCACCGAGATTCTGGCAGAGAGCGCCGAGATTGTAGGAAATCTTGGCGGCCAGCGCCGGGTCTTCCGCGTGGCGCAAGGCCGCCTGGAGCTGCCGCCGCGCCTCCGCGCCCCGGCCCAGGGCGGCAAGGCAGACGCCGAGGGAATTACGGGCCATGGCGTTGCGCCCGTCGGCCAGGAGGGCCAGCTTGTATTCCTCCATGGCTCCGAAGGCGTCCCCCAGGCTGTAGCGCCTGTCGGCGCTGATGTTCAGGGCCACGGAATCGCACAGGCCCACGCGCGGCCCGCTTTCCAGCAAAAGCGCGAACTCCAGCGCCTTGAGCGCGCAGGCCTCGCTCTCATCCTTGCGAAATTCCAGGAAGGGGTATGCGGCGAGGCCTGCCGCGGCGGAAAGGCCGGCCGCCTCTGCCGCCCCGCACAGGTCCGCATAGAGCGGCCGGCAGGCTTCGCCCTTCGCGCCCGGGTGAAAAACGATGAGGCTGTTGCTGCCGTAGCGGCCCACGAGCGCCGGAGCCGGGGCCTCGAGGCGCTCCGCCGCGTCGGCAAGGAGGCCCGGGGCCGCGCATAGCCACGCTTCCAGCGCCGGGTGCGCGGATGCGTCCCCCGCCGCATCGTCCGCGCCGCCGTTCCCTCCCCCCGGCGCAAGGCGCACAATGGCGAGGGTGAATTTGCGCGAGGCTTCGCGGGCCATGCCGAAGCGGCGCAAAAATTCCCCGTGGCTCAGGGGGCCCTCCCCGGGCGGGGCTGCGCCAGCCCCGTGAGCCGCCGTTGCGGCGAGCGGCGCGGCGTCATCCCCGGACGCGGCCCGTTCAGGCTCCGCGGCGAGCAGGAGGCGGTCGCCCGCCTCGGGCGCGGCGGCCGGGTCTTCCAGATGCACGATTTCCGCCAGGGCTTCGCCGTTCTCCACCCGCAAAAGCACGATGTCGCCCTTGAAGGCCCCGGCGCGCCCGTCGGGCGTGCGCGCCCGCACCTGAAAGCGCTGGCCCTCCACCGCCTTGGCTTCTCTGCCGAGGCTCACCCTGAGCCGGTCGAGGGAGGGACGCGCCAGGACGACGCCCCCTTCGCGCAAGATTTGGGCAAAGGGCATCACCGCTTCCCGCGAGTTCGCCGCTTCCGCATCATTTCCGGCAAGGGCCCGCTCGGCGGCGTCGGCGGCGAGCCGCGCCCTGTCCCGGAGCTTGCGCGCCTGGTCGAACATGGCGAGGGAGAGCTCGGGGCCCAGCATGTCCTGCGGGTACAGGGCGTGCCCCGCGCAGAGCCTGGGCCTGAGCAGGATCCCGGTCACCGGGTCATGCACGCGCACGGCATCCATGCGCGAAAGCGCCTCCTGCGCGAGCCTGTGGCACGCGCCGCGACCGATGGCCGGGAAGAGCAGGCCGATCTCGCAGGGGCCGATGCGGCCCGCCCTGGCGTCCGAGGGAAGTTCGGCAAGGCAGGCGCGGGCCTGGGCTCGCATCATCTCCTCACAAAAGGCATAGCCGAAGCTGCGGGTCATGGCCTCGCCGTCGCGCCATCGCAGGACGGCCATGCCGAGGCAGAGGCGGTGCAGGGGCGCCGGGCCGCTCGCGGCGCGGGATGGGTCGCGCATGGCGGCGCGCAAGAGCTCCACCTCGGCTTCCATGCGCGCCAAAAGGGCGCTCTCGGTGATGAGGTCCGTGCCCGGGTCGCGCTCCATGGCGCGGGCCCGGGCAAGATTTTCGAGGCAGAGGGCCGCGATGGCGGGAAGCTGCGGCAGGAGCCGGCGCGTTTCGCGCGCGCGGACGCCGTGGAGCATGAGCACGCCGAGGGCCTCACCGCGCCACACGAGGGGGAGCAGCAGGCGGCGCTCGGCGCTCAAGAGTTCCGGCTGCCCGGGAACGCCGTGGGTGGGAAAATAGAGGGCATGGCCGTTGAAGGACAGGAATGCGCCGAGCCCGGCGCAAAGCAGGCCCTCCATTTCCATGAGGTCGCCGCGGGTGAGGACGAGCGAAGCCTGAAGGTGTTGCATCCGCAGAGTCTAGTCACGCGCTGGCAGCTTGTCTAGAAAATATCTTGAAAATTGGCCCCCCCGTCGCTGCCATCGTGCCCCCTCTCCACATTGACAAGGGGCGGCCGGCATGTTTTTCTCAGGCGCGGGCCAAGGGCCCGGAAATTCAGAGCCGGCCCGCATTGCAGCCGGGCCGGGCAGCCACCCTCCAAGGAGCAGTCATGCCCATCCAGAACGGCGATACCATTCGCGTCCACTATACAGGCACCCTTTCCGACGGCACGGTGTTCGATTCTTCCCGGGACCGGGAACCGCTGGAATTCACCCTCGGCGCGGGCTCGCTCATCCCCGGCTTCGAGGCGGCCGTGGCCGGCCACGAGCCCGGCGAGACCGTCACCGTGACCATCCCCCCCGCCGAGGCCTACGGCGAGCCGGACCCGGAGCTTGTCTTCACCGTGGCCCGCGCCCAGGTGCCCCCGCACATTCCCATGGAAGTGGGAACTCCGCTCCAGCTTTCCAACGAGCAGGGACAGATGGACGTGACCATCACCGAGGTGGGCCCCGACGAGATCACCCTTGACGCCAACCACCCGCTGGCCGGCAAGGAGCTCACCTTCGAAATCGAGATCCTCGACAAGAAATAGCGCGGATACGGAAAGCCCATGAGCAGCAATACCGGGCGCCACAGCGCCATCCAGGCCATCACCACCTACAAGCCGGACGTGGCGCCCCTGAACTTCGCGGACACGCGGCCCACGGACATCTTCGGCTGCAACGTCTTCAACGACCGCGTCATGCGCGAGCGCCTGCCCAAGGAGGTCTACCGCTCGCTGCACAAGACCATCGCCTTCGGCGAGCGCATGGATCCCTCCATCGCGGATACCGTGGCGGCGGTCATGAAGGACTGGGCCATCGAGAAGGGCGCCACCCACTTCACCCACATCTTCTACCCCCTCACCGGGCAGACCGCCGAAAAGCACGACAGCTTCCTCATGCCCGACGGCACGGGCGGCGTCATCGCCGAGTTTTCCGGCTCCATGCTCATCCGGGGCGAGCCGGACGCCTCCTCCTTCCCCTCCGGGGGCTTGCGCTCCACCTTCGAGGCGCGCGGCTACACCGCCTGGGACGTGACGAGCCCGGCCTACATCATGGAAAACCCCAACGGCACCTTCCTGTGCATACCCACCATGTTCCTCTCCTGGACAGGTGTCGCGCTGGACAAGAAGACGCCGCTTTTGCGCTCCAACCAGGCCGTCAACCGCGAGGCGCAGCGCCTGCTCGCGCTTTTTGGCATCGAGACGGACCTGCCCATCCTCTCCTATGCCGGGCTTGAGCAGGAATATTTCTTCATCGACCACAATTTCAACTTCGCCCGGCCAGACATCCAGATCGCGGGCCGCTCCCTCTTCGGCGCAAGGCCCGCCAAGGGGCAGGAATTCAGCGACCAGTATTTCGGGGTCATCCCGCAACGCGTGCTCTCCTGCATGATGGAGGTGGAGCGCGAGCTCTACAAGCTCGGCGTACCCGTGCGAACCCGCCACAACGAGGCCGCGCCCAGCCAGTATGAGATCGCGCCGCTCTATGAGCCGAGCAATCTCGCCGTGGACCACAACCACATCATCATGTCCACCCTGCGCAATGTGGCCAAGCGCTACGGCCTCAAGTGCCTGCTCCATGAAAAGCCCTTCAGCGGGGTCAACGGCTCGGGCAAGCACGTCAATTATTCGCTCGGCAACAGCGAGCTCGGGAGCCTCTTCGACCCCGGCGAAACGCCGCACGCCAATGCCAAGTTCCTCGTGTTCTGCGCGGCCATGATCCGCGCGGTGCACAAGTTCGGGGGCCTCTTGCGGGCCACGGTGGCGAGCGCCAGCAATGACCACCGCCTGGGCGCGCACGAGGCGCCGCCGGCGATCATGTCCATCTTTCTCGGGGATCAGCTCACCGAGGTCTTTGAGGCTTTCCGCGCCGGGCGCGCCGAGGACGCGGCCAATGGCAGGCAGCGGCGCATCATGAACGTGGGCGTGGACACACTGCCGCCGCTGCCCACGGACCCGGGCGACCGCAACCGCACAAGCCCCGTGGCCTTCACGGGCAACCGCTTCGAGTTCCGCGCGGTGGGCTCGGGCCAGTCGGCCGCGGGCTCCATCACGGCGCTCAACGTGATGATGGCCGACTCGCTCGGTTTCGCGGCCGACTGGCTGGAGCGCGAAACCGCCGCCGGCGCGGACTTCAACGCCGCCGTGGAGTCCTTCATCACCCATGTGATGGAGGAACACAGCGCGGTCATCTTTAACGGCGACGGCTATTCCGAGGTCTGGCATCAGGAGGCCCGCCGCCGGGGTCTGCCCGACCTGCGCACCACGCCCGAGGCGCTGCCCGAACTCACAAAACCTGAAGTGGTCGCCATCTACGAGCGCGCGGCCGTGCTGAGGCGCGACGAGCTGCGCGCCAGGCAGGAAATCTATCTCGAGCAGTATTGCAAGACCGTTCGCACGGAGGCCAGCCTCGTCATCCGCATGGCGCGGACCATCATCTTCCCTGCGGCCATGCGCTACCAGGGGGAGCTCGCGGCCACGGCCGCACGCCTGCGCGACCTCGGCATGGACTGCCGCACCACGACGCTTGAGGAAGTGACCGGGAGCCTGCGCCAACTTGAGGACGCCACGGCGAAGCTGGAGACCGCGCTCGCCGCCTGCGGCGAGCTGGGCGAGGGCCTCGACGCGGCCGAACACTACTGCAACGACGTGCTCCCGCTCATGCTGGAAGTGCGCGAGCACGCGGACACGCTGGAGACCATGGTGGCCGACGACCTCTGGGCGCTCCCCAATTATCAGGAGATCTTGTTCGGGAAATAGGGCGTCAGCGCCCGCGCGCCTTTGTAGCCCTGTTGTCCGCGCTGCCTGCGGAGAACGGGGCTTTTTCCGTGCGGCAGAAGCCCTGCGCGGGCAGCGGCGCGCCCCTCAGCAACGCCCGCCCGCGCGAGCGCACGAGGCCGGCCAGAGTCAGGGCCCAGGCCCCGAGCGCGAAGAAGATGAAGACACCGGGGACCACCATGAGCCCTGGTACGCCAAAAGCGTCGGAAATGGCTGATGTGCAGGCCGTATACATGCCGAGCGGAAAGACCATGCTCCAGTAGGCGGGGGTGTAGGTGAAGGGATAGCGCTTCACGAAATGCCGCCAGAAGCCCAACAGCATGAGCATGGGAACCCACCAGGAGGCCGCGGCCCAGGCGAGCATGGTGATGCCGGAAATATAGGGCAGCACGAGGCCCATCAGCGGCGCAGCGTCCGCGCGCCCCATGAGTGCCGTCCCGGCAAGGGCAGTGGCCGCGGCGGCGCTGGCGTTGATCCAGTAGGTCGGGTCAAACTCCGCGGCCAGCATGTCCGTGAAACAAAAGCGGAAAAAAATACCCGTGATGACAAAGAGATAGAGAACAACTCCCACAGAGAACAGCGCGCAGAGGCAAAAATAGACGAGCGCGGCATCACTGCCCGCGGGCGCGCCGAGGGTCGCGCCGAGGATGACCAGCGACTCCGTGCTCACCGTTGCCAGGAGCCACGCGCCATTGATGCCGCAGCCGAGGGAGGGCTTGGGAACGCGCGTGAAGATGGCGAAAAAAACGCCCCAGAGGATGAACACCCAACACGCCGCTCCGAAACAGAAGAGCGCCGCCCCGGCCGCCACATGGCGCGCGAGCAGCGCGGACTGCGTGCCGAAAATGGCGGTTCCGGCCACGATGGTGAGAAAGCCCGGCCCCTTCAGGTGACTCGTAAAATCCGAGGCCACGGCGTCCGGATAGCGGATGATCCTGATGAGGAGCAGGGTCCACAGGGCCGCGTAGAGGCAGGCATTGACCCCGTGGAAGAACCACGCCCCCCATGGGCAGCCAAGCCGCAGCAGGGCCACGGAGATGATGCCCGTGGCCATGACCATGGCGAAGTTGTTGGGGGCCATGGCCTTCACCAGCGCGAAAAAACGGCTGCCCAAGCTGTTCATGCCGCCTGCCCTCCCAAAACGGCACATCCGGGAAATCCCGGCCATGGTACTCGTCCGCGCGGCAGGGGTCAATTTTGCGGGCGGCCACGTCTGCGGGCTTGTATGTTTTGCAAGACGCGGCTAGACTCGCCAAAATCGCGGGTGTTTCCGTCGCGCCGACGGCCCCGCATCGCGAGCGAGGTTTGTCATGCCGGAGCCGGACGCGGATTCCCTTTTCCACTGCCGCCAGTGCGGGCACTGCTGCGAAGGCCGCGGCGGCATCGTCGTCAGCCCGGCAGATCTGGAGCGCCTTGCGGCCTTTCTTGAACTTGACCCGGAAACGGTGGTGGAACGCTTCGGGGAGGTCTCCGGCGGGAAGCTCAAGGTCCGCAACGGCGAGGACGGCCGCTGCGTCTTCTTTCGCGAGGGCGCGGGTTGCACGGTACACGAGGGCAAGCCCTCCATCTGTCGCGCGTGGCCCTTTTTCCGCGGCAATATTGAGGACCCGGTGAGCCTCGCGCTCGCCAAGGAATTTTGCCCCGGCATCGACCCGGAGGCGGCGCACGAAGATTTCGCGCGCGCCGGACGCGCCTACCTGGCGGAGCAGGGCCTGCTCGCCAGCGACCCGGCCCGCGAGGCCAATGCCCTCGTGCTGCCCTGACTTTTTTCCGCACCACAGCAAGCGTTGACTGCCATGCGCCGCCCAAGCCGCCAGCTCTCACTCAAGGAATGCTACGACGTTCTGCGCCTGGAAAAAGGCGCGGACCTGCAGGCCGTCAAGCGCGCCTACCGCAGGCGCGCCTTTGAGCTGCACCCGGACCTCAACCCGGGCAATCCCGAAGCGGGACGCCAGTTCCAGCTCCTCAACGAGGCTTATGTGGCGCTCACGGCGCTGCTCAAGCCCGAGGACGATGCGCGGCGCGCGGCCGAGGCGCAAAAAAAGCCTGGCCCGACTTCCGGCGCGGAAGCGGCATCCGAGAAGAAACGGCCCGCGGGCGCGGCCGGGGAAGGGGCAGGGGAGCAGCCGGCCGGGGAGGAGCAGACCGCCCACAACCGCGAAGGGGAGCGGGCGCAAAAGGCCTATGCCGAGCAGGACGTGCTGCGCGACCTGCTCAATGACCCCTTTGCGCGCCGTGTGTTTGAAGACATTTACAGCGAGCTCAACCGACAGCAATCGGGCCCGCGCCCCTCGCCCAACGAGGAGCCCCCCAAGGCCCAGCAGCCGCGCCGCGAAACCCCGCCGCGCAAGGAAGCGCAGCCCCGCAAGAACACCAAGCTTCATCAGGGCAATATCGCCTGGGGCACGCCCAACTGGAACCGGGACCTCAACAAGGGCGTCACCGGGGTGGTCAAGGACTGGCTCCGGCGGCAGATTGACGAGGAGCAAACACTGCGCTTCCCCGCCGCCCATCTCGTCCCGGGCAGGCGCATCCGCCTCCAGATACGGCGCGGCCTTTCCGATGAGCTGCACACCGTGGAAGTGACGCTGCCCGCGGATTTCACCCCGGGAAAGCCCGTGCGCCTCAAGGGACTCGGCAAGCGCGTTGGTCCCTGGCAGGGCGACCTCTATCTCACCATCTACAACGAATAGCCCCGCCGGGCAGTCACGAAAAACAGGGCTCTCCCCCGGAAATTCCCTAAAATGGAGGGGGCCCGCGCCAGCCCCTTAGCCCTTTTCCTCCCGCTCAGGCCGCACCTGTGCCGGGGCCCGGCCGCCAAAAGCCACGGAGACAAAGTGGAGCACCGGCGCGAGGCCCGTGATCCAGTAGTGCCAGTCGTGGGCCCCGCTCCGCATCCGGTAGCTCAAGGGGATGCCCTTGCCTTTCATGGCGAGGAAAAATTCTATATTGCCCTCATAAAAATAGTCGTTGTCGCCGCAATCGGCGTACCAGCGGACGCGCTTCCATTTTTCCACATCTTCTGGGCCGCCGTTTTTCACCCGCGCCGTGGGATCGTTGGCAATGAGGGAGGCCGCATAGTCCTTGTCCGTCTCCGCCATTCGGCTTTGTTCCGGGCGTCCCACAAGACCGCTCAGGGCACAGGCCGCGCCGTAGAGGTCGGGATGTTTCTGGGCATAGGCCACGGCCGCCTCTCCCCCCATGGAAGCGCCGAGGATGGCGCGCTGTTTCCTGTCGGGAGCGGTCCTGTAGGTCGCGTCGATGAGCGGCAGCAGCTCCTTATGGAAATAGGCCTCATAGTCCCAGCCGGGCACGGAAAAGAAGCCCAGGCGCTTGCCCAGATGGTGCTCCCCCATTCCGCTCGCATCCGGCATGACGATAATCATGGGCGCGGCCATACCGGAGCGGATGGCGTCGTCCGCCACCTGCGGGAGCTGACCCAGCTTTATCCATGTTTCATGGATGCCCCCCGCCGGATGCAACGCATAGAGCACGGGATAGCGCTGTCCCCCATCCTCATGGCCGTACGGCAGGTAGACCGAGAACGCTTTATTGGTTCCCAGTATCTCGCTGCTCATGGTGCAATGCTCGATGCTGCCGCTATCGGGCAGCATAGCAAAACGGCTTTCCGCCTTGCGCCTTTCGAGAAGTTCTCCCACAGCTTCCCTCCTCGGGTTCTGGCTGCGCGCCCGCTGCATACCCCATGTCGCGCGCCAGCATAAAGGCCCCCCGGCAAAGCCGGAGGGCCTGTTTTGCTCAGCTTTCACGCCCCGTGGGGCGCGGGCATCCGGTCTAGTACATGCCGTCCATGCCGCCCATGCCCCCCATGCCGCCGGGCATACCGGGCATGTCCTTCTTGGGCTCGGGCTTCTCGACGATGGCGCACTCCGTGGTGAGGAGCAGCGAAGCCACGGAAGCGGCGTTCTGCAGGGCCGTGCGCGTGACCTTCTTCGGGTCGATGACGCCGGCCTTGATGAGGTCTTCGTACTCGCCGGTGGCGGCGTTGAAGCCGAAGCCGTCCTTGCCGGCGCGCACCTTCTCGACCACGATGGAGCCTTCAAAGCCCGCATTGTGGGCGATCTGGCGCAGGGGCTCCTCGATGGCGCGGCGCACGATGCTCACGCCCGCAAGCTCGTCGTCGTCGGCGGGCTTGATGTCGTTGAGCACCTTCGCCACGCGGATGAGGGCCGTGCCGCCGCCGGGGACGATGCCTTCCTCAACGGCCGCGCGGGTGGCGTTGAGGGCGTCCTCGACGCGGTCCTTCTTTTCCTTCATTTCCACTTCCGTGGCCGCGCCCACATGGACAACGGCGACGCCGCCCACGAGCTTGGCCAGGCGCTCCTGGAGCTTCTCGCGGTCGTAATCGGAGGTGGTCTCCTCGATCTGCGCGCGAATCTGCTTCACGCGGGCCTTGATGGCATCGGGCTTGCCCGCGCCGTCCACGATGGTGGTGTTGTCCTTGTCCACCACGATGCGCTTGGCCGTGCCGAGCTCGTTGAGGGTCAGGCTCTCGAGCTTGGTCCCCGTGTCATCGGAGGCAACAGTGCCGCCGGTGAGCACGGCGATGTCCTGCAGCATGGCCTTGCGGCGGTCGCCAAAGCCGGGGGCCTTGACGGCAACCACCTGGAGCGCGCCGCGCAGCTTGTTGACCACGAGGGTGGCGAGGGCTTCGCCCTCCACATCCTCGGCGATGATGAGCAGCGGACGGTTGACCTTGGCGACCTGCTCAAGCACGGGGAGCATGTCCTTCATGCTGGAGATCTTTTTCTCCGTGAGCAGGATATAAGGATTGTCCATCTCGCAGATCATCTTTTCCGCGTTGGTCACGAAATAGGGGGAGAGGTAGCCGCGATCGAAGCGCATGCCTTCCACCACATCCATGGTGGTCTCAAGGCCCTTGGCCTCTTCCACGGTGATGACGCCTTCCTTGCCCACCTTGGACATGGCCTCGGCGATGATGTTGCCGATGGTGGCGTCAGCATTGGCGGAAATGGTGCCGATCTGGGCGGTTTCCGTCTGGTCGCGGGTGGGCTTTGCAAGGTTGGCGAGCTCGGCGATGAGGGCGTCCACGCCCTTGTCGATGCCGCGCTTCACGGCCATGGGGTTGCGGCCGGCGGCCACGAGCTTGATGCCCTCATGGTAGATGGCCTGGGCCAGGATGGTGGCGGTGGTGGTTCCGTCGCCGG
The DNA here is from genome assembly GCA_947177085.1 of uncultured Desulfovibrio sp. Lineage (GTDB taxonomy): Bacteria > Desulfobacterota > Desulfovibrionia > Desulfovibrionales > Desulfovibrionaceae > Desulfovibrio. Next base: position 7,323 of record CAMWTD010000016.1, on the reverse strand, counting down.
CGGCGTCGGAAGTCTTGGAGGCAACTTCCTTCACGAGCTGCGCGCCCATGTTCTCGAACTTGTCGTCAAGCTCGATCTCCTTGGCGACGGTCACGCCGTCCTTGGTGATGACGGGCGCGCCGAAGGATTTCTCGAGCACCACGTTGCGGCCCTTGGGGCCAAGGGTGACTTTCACGGCGTTGGCAAGCTTGTCCACGCCGCGGGCGAGTTTTTCAAGGGCTTTGACGTCAAAAAGAATTTCCTTGGCAGACATAGGTAGCCTCCTCCTGAACTTTTAGCGGAAAAAAAGGGACAAAGACCTCCGGCGTCCCTGGCGGACGCGGAGTCGGCTAGTCGATGATGGCGAGGATGTCCTCTTCGCGCATCACGAGATGATCCACGTTGTCCAGCTTGACTTCCGTGCCCGCATACTTGTTGAAGAGCACTTCGTCGCCGGGCTTGACGGCCATGGGGATGCGCTTGCCGTTCTCGTCCATCTTGCCGGGGCCCACGGCCACGACCTGCCCCTTGGAGGGCTTTTCCTTGGCGGTATCGGGAATGTACAGACCACCCGCGGTCTTTTCCTCGGATTCGAGACGCTTGACCAGGACACGGTCATTGAGGGGTTTGAGCTTCATTACATATCCTCCAGGGAAAGGGTGTTATGGCCCAATGGGGCGAAACGGCGGCCGTTGCCACGGACGCGCCGCATAGTTGCGCGTTGCGGGCCGCAACGGAGCCGCTTGCGCGGTTCCGCACGGGCTAGAGATAAGTCATGCTTCGCACTTGAAAAGGGGGAAAAGCAAAATTTTTTTATTTTTCTTGCGGCAAGCCCGGCCTTGGGGCGCGCTTGCCGTTTGCCCGCCATAGCGCTATGGATGCGGCGGCAACAAACGCAAAGGAGGCCACATGACACAGAGCGCCGCCCTCATCCTCGCCGCAGGCAAAGGCACAAGGATGCACTCCGCCCGGCCAAAGGTGCTTCAGGAGCTTCTCGGCGAGCCCATGCTCGGTTATGTGCTCGAGGCCTTGCGCCCCCTGTTTGCGGAGGCCGATGGCCGCGAAGCCATCTGGGCCGTGGTTGGCCATGGCGCGGACGAGGTGCAAGCCGCCTTCCCCGGGCTCGCGGCCATCCGGCAGGAGCAGCAGCTCGGCACGGGGCATGCCCTCGCCACGGCGCTCCCCGCGCTGCGGGAGCGCGGCGCGACCCATGTGCTGGTGGTCAATGGCGATGTGCCGCTCATAACCACGGATATCGCTCGCCGCTTCCTCGCCGAGGCCGGGGACGCGGCCATCGCCTTTGCCTCCCTGCGCCTTGAGGACGCCGGGGCGTATGGCCGCGTGGTGCGCAAGGGCGGCGACGTGACGGCCATTGTGGAGGCCAAGGATTTTGATGCGACGCTCCACGGGCCCGACACGGGCGAGGTCAACGCCGGGCTGTACCTGCTGGATGTGGAAGCCGTGGCCCGGCTCTTGCCGCGCATCGGCAACAACAATAAAAGCGGCGAATACTATATCACCGACCTGGTCGCCCTCGGCATTGCGGACGGTCTTTCCGTGCGCGGCGTCCATTGCGGCGCGGACGAAAGCCTGCTCGGCGTCAATTCCCCCGCGGAGCTCGCGCGTATGGAGGAGCTTCTGCGCGGCCGCATCGTTGCGCGGCTGCTCGCAAGCGGCGTCACCCTCCACGCGCCGGAGCTCGTGCGCGTGGGCCCCTTCGCCGAGGTCGCGCCCGGGGCCGAGATCACGGGCCCCTGCGAGCTGTACGGCCGCTCCCAGGTGGCGGCGGGGGCGCGCGTCGAGTCCCACTGCGTCCTTATCGACAGCGTGGTTCGGGCACGGGCGCGCATCCGCTCCTTCTCGCATCTCGAGCGGGCGGAAGCGGGGGAGGCCGCGGTGGTGGGGCCCTTCGCGCGGCTCAGGCCCGGGGCGCTCCTCGAGCCGGAATCGCATGTGGGCAACTTTGTGGAGCTCAAGAACGCGCGCCTCGGCCCCGGGGCCAAGGCCAACCACCTGAGCTATCTCGGCGATGCGGAGGTCGGCGCGGCCGCCAATATCGGCGCGGGAACCATCACCTGCAACTATGACGGGGTGCGCAAGCATCGCACGAGCATCGGCGTCCGGGCCTTCATCGGCAGCAATACGGCGCTGGTTGCCCCCGTGGAGGTGGGCGACGGCGCGCTCGTGGGGGCGGGCTCGGTCATCACGAGGGATGTCCCCGCGGGCGACCTCGCTGTCGCGCGCGGGCGCCAGAAAAATCTCCCCCGAAAGGGCTGAGAGCTGGCGTCCGGGGCGGGGGGAGCCCTGGCGCGGCTTGCCTTTTCCGCCAAAATCCCTATACATAAGGCAGTGACAGAGAACATTCCCGTCGGGAATCACCCAACCGGAGTTGCCATGAAGATCAGCGCCCTTTTCGCCGCCCTTGTCATCCTTCTTGCCGCCTTTGCCCTTGCCCTGCCCGATTCCGCCGATGCCGCGCGCATGGGCGGGGGCCGCTCCTTCGGCAGCCGGCCCTACATGAGCACGCCCGCGCAGCGCCCGGCCATGCGCCAGCAGGCTCCGGCGGCCAACGCCCGCAACGCGCAGGCGACCGCCCAACGCCCCGGCATGTTCGGCGGCATGGGCGGCCTCTTCGGCGGCCTGCTCGCGGGCACGCTGCTCGGCTCCCTGCTTTCCGGGAACGGCATTGGCGGGGGCGGCGGCTTCCTCGACATCATCATCATCGGCCTGCTTATCTATGTGGGCCTCAAGCTCTTCGCGCGCTTCCGCAACCGCCAGTCGCAGGAACCCGCCCCGGCGGGCGGCGGCCTCTTTGGCGCAAGCCGCCCCGACCTCTCCAATGACAGCGCGAGCCAGCCCTTCGCACGCAGCAACACCCAGGCCACCGGCTGGGACGCCCTGCGCAACCTGACCGGCCAGGGCAGCGAGCCCCCGGCCGCCGAACCCGGCGTGGACGTGCCCGCGGGCTTTGATGTGGATGAATTCCTGCGCGGGGCCAAGATGGCCTATACGCGGATGCAGCAGGCCTGGGACAGGCGCGACCTTGACGACATCGCCCAGTTCGCCACCCCTGCCGTGATGCAGGCCCTGCGCGAGCAGATGGCCGCCGAGCCGGGTCCCAGCCACACGGAAATCATGCTGGTCAATGCCCAGTTGCTCGGCGCGGAAAACGAGGGGGACGACCAGCGCGCCCAGGTGTTCTTCGATGTGCTCCTGCGCGAGCGGCCAGACCAGGACGCCCCCTCCTCCGCGCGCGAGGTCTGGCACTTCCTGCGCGAGGGGGCCAACGGCACATGGAAGCTCGACGGCATCCAGCAGGTGGAGTGAGCGAGCTCGTTCCGGGCATGACATGGCTGGTCGGGGATAGCCTCTTCCGGCCGGCCTTTTTGGCGTGAACAACGTAAGCCGCCCCCAAGGAGCAGCAGATGGCCTCCCCCGAGACGACGCGGAACATGGACAACTATGTGGCCAGGCACGACAGGCTCGTGCGCCATCTGCAAATGGAGGTGGAGGTCGCCACCCCGGAATTTTCCCGAGTCACCATGCCCATTTCTGAGCACCACAAGAACGGCATGGGCGTGGCCCACGGCGGGGCCATCTTCGCGCTGGCCGATGTGGCCTTCGGCGCGGCCGCCAATGCCGGGCGCAAGACCGGCGTGGTCAGCCTCACCTCCAGCATCGAGTTCCTCAACCCGGGCCGGGTGAGCCCCCTTATCGGCGAGGCCCGCGTGGTGCGCGCGGGGCATCATGTGGTGAGTTATGACGTGCGCATCCTCGACGGCGACGGCGCGCTCGTCGCCCGCGCGGTCTCCACGGGCTTTGTCACGGATATGCCGCTTCCCGAGTGAACCCAGGCACAACGAAACGAGCAGAGCATGAACGCCCGCAAGATCCGCGAAGACCTCGGCCGCATCAGGACCTGCATCCAGCGCCGCGACTATCCCCGCGCGGTCTTTCTCCTCACCACCGCCCTGCATGACCTCGGCGGCCTCCAGGCCCCCACGGACCTGCGCGGGGATTTCCGCACCGCCATCGCAGACATCTGCGCGGACCCGGCCTACAAGAAGGAATATTCCCAGCCCGTGGCCTACCAGCCCGGCAAGGAGCGCGAGCTGCTCGCCTTCTTCAACAAGTTCTACAAGCAGGTCATGGGCCAGGAGGACGAGGAGGACTACGAGGCCACCCTCCAGCGCAAGCTCAACCTTGACCGCTGCATCAGCGACGGCAAGGCCTTTCTGGCCGAGCGCAAGGTCCATGAGGCGGATGAATGCTTCACCGAGGCGTTTAAATACTACAAGAATGAATTCGCGGCCTATGGCATGATAGCCCGGGCGCTCATGGAGGCGGGTGAATATGTCCGCGCGCTCGGCCATGTGAAGAAGGGCCTGACGGAAAAGCCCGACGACGCCGAGCTTCGGCGCATCGCCGAGGAATGCCTGCGCCTGCGCGCACAGGCGAACCGCTGAACGCCAGCGGGCGACAGCATCCCCCGGGCGCATCCTGCATCCGCCCCGCCTTTTCTCCGCCTTTCCGTGCGGGACGCGTGCTTCCTGCGCCTTGCACCTCGCCTAGAAAAAGTCTAGACTCCTTTTTTCTCTCCTTATCCGCGCAGCGAGGCGCAACATGGACGAAATCCGCTATGTCCACGCGGCAGATTTGCATCTGGACACGCCCTTCCGCGGGCTCGCACAGGAAATAGGCCAGGGCGGCCGCCTCGCCCGCCTCCTCCACGATGCGACCTTCATCGCCTTCGAGCGCCTCATCGGCTGCTGCGAGCGGGAAAAGCCGGACTTTCTCGTGCTCTCCGGCGACATCTACAACCAGGAGGACCACAGCGTCAAAGCGCAGCTAGCCCTGCGCGACGGCTGCCTGCGCCTTGCGCGCCAGGGCATCCCGGTCTTTATCGCCCACGGCAACCATGACCCGCTCTCCTCAAGGCTCACTTCGGTGGAGTGGCCGGAAAACGTGGTGATTTTCGGCCAGGAGCCAGAAACCCATCCTTTCCTGCGCAATGGCGAAACGCTGGCGCTTGTGCACGGCATAAGCCATGCCCGCCCGCGCGAGGGCCGTAATCTGGCGCGCCTATTCCGGCGCGACGCCGGAGAGGACCGCTTCCAGCTCGGCGTGCTCCACTGCGCCGTCGCGGGCGAGGGCTCGGCGGACCGCTACGCCCCCTGCGCGTTGGAAGACCTTGTGGCAACCGGTCTCGACGCCTGGGCCCTTGGTCATGTCCATGAGCGCCGCATCCTCTCCGAACAGCCCTTCATCGCCTATCCGGGCAATACCCAGGGTCTGCATGTCAACGAGACCGGCCCGCGCGGCTGCCTCATGGTGACGGCCCGGCCCCACGCCGGGGGCTGGCGCTGTACGGCGGAATTCCGCCCCCTCGGCCCGGTGCAGTGGGAAAAACTTGCGCTGGACCTTGAGGGCGTGGACCATCTTGATGAGGTGGAACGGCGCATCGCAAGCGCCCTCACCCGCCTTGGGGAGGAGGCCCCCCCCACCTGCGAAGCCATAATGGCCCGCGTGACGCTGGCCGGGCGCACGCCGCTCGATGCCGTGCTGCGCAAGCCCGACGCCTGCGAGGACCTGGCGGAACGCCTCCAGCACCTGTCCGGGGACACGCCGGGCATCTGGCTCAAGGATTGGCGGGTGGAGACCAGGCCCCTTGCGGACACCGGGGAGCTCCTGCGGCGGGAGGACCTGCTCGGCGAAACCGGACGCCTCGCCCTTGCCATGCGCGAAAGCCGCCAGGCGCTCCACGAAATGGCGGGCCCGGCGCTGGAGCCGCTTTTCGGGCACAGTCGTCTCAGGAAGGCGCTCACCCCGCCTGACGAACAGCAGCTCCTCACGCTGCTCGACGAGGCCGAGCGCCTCTGCGTTGACCTGCTGGAGGAACGCTGATGTATATCGAATCCTTCCATATAGACGGCTTCGGCGTCCTTTCCGGCGTGGAGGTGGCGGGCCTGGCTCCGGGCCTCAGCATCTTCCTCGGCCGCAACGAGGCGGGCAAGTCCACCTGCCTGGAATTTCTCCGCACCATGCTCACGGGATATCCCAATCCCCGCGCAAGCGAGGCGCGGCGCAGCTTCGCGCCCGTGGGCGGCGGCCTCGCCGGGGGCAGCCTTGTGCTTTCCGTCCCCGCGGCCGACGGCGGAAGCGAGACCATGCACCTCACGCGCAGGCCCGGCCCTTCCGGCGGCGTCCTCACCCTCAACCTGCCCGACGGCGCGCCCCTTTCGCCGGACATCCTGCGACAGTTGCTCTTCGGGGTCAGCCGCGAGGTCTACCGCTCGGTGTTCGGTTTCAGCCTCGGCGAACTGGAAAATTTCGCCAGCCTTGACGGCGAAGGCGTGCGCAACGCGCTCTATGGCGCGAGCTTCGGGCCTGGGCTGCGCGCCCCGGGCGAAGCCCTGAAGCTGCTGGAAAAGCAGGAGGAGGAGATCTTCCGGCGCGGCGGCAGCAAGCCCGCGCTCAACGCGGCCCTGGGCCAGTTGGAGGCCCTTCGCGACCGCATCGAGGATGTGACCGCCGAATGTGCGGGCTTTGACGCCCTCGCCGAGGAATTTTCCAGTAAAAAGGCCGAGCTCTCCGCCCTGCGCGGCCGCAAGGGGGAACTCGAGGACGAGCGGCGACATCTGGAGCGTCGCCTCGGCGTCTGGAAGCAGTGGGACGAATGGCGCATGACCGGGGCGCGCCTGGCGCGCCTCACCCCCGTCCGGGAGGACTTTCCCGAGGATGGCGCGGCGCGCCTCGCCCGGCTGGAGGAGGCGCGCGAGGCCTGCGAGCGCCAGGTGGCGGCCCGCGAGGAAAAGCTCGGGCGTCTTGCGCAGCGCCTTGCCGCTGTCAGCGTGGATGCGCCCCTCCTGGCGACGCTGCCCGAGCTGCGCCGCCTCTCCGAGCGCAAGAGCGGCTATCGGCAAGCTCTCGCCCAAATCGGCAGCCTGGAGGAAAATTGCCGCCGCGCCGAGGCAGCCCTTGCCCACGGCCTCACGCAACTCGGCCCGGGCTGGAGCTGCGAGCGCATCCGCGAGACCGACCGTTCCCTCTTCGCCCGCGAGGGGCTGGAAAAGCAGGCGCGGGAAATGACGGCCGCCGTCACGTCGCATCAGGCCGCCATCGATGGCCTCACCCGGGCCAACCGTGAAGTGGAAGCCGCCGAGCGAGCCGTGAGCGCCGCGCGGGACGCCCTCACGGTGCTCCCCGCGCCTGTGGCCGCGCTCTCGGATGAAGCGCGGGACGAATTGCGGCAGACCATGGCGCGCCTCGAAGAAAATCGCCGTCTCGCCCCCGGGCGCGAGCGCGCCGTGGAGCAGGCGCGCACGACCTTTGGCCGCGCCTGGG
>CAMWTD010000015.1 GCA_947177085.1 uncultured Desulfovibrio sp. | reverse complement strand
CATTATTCATAAGCCATTGAACAAAGATTGAGCGCCCAAGGAGTTCATTAAATTTTTTATAGAAAAATTTAAAAAATATGAAGTATAGAATAATTGAAAGAATAATTGCTATAAGCCCCAAGAATGTACTGTGCGTCAAATCCTTCACCACGTAAGGAAGCGCAGCTGGAAAAGAAAGAATTGATAGGACAATTATACCAAATAATAGTCTCACAATTCCTTTCATTAGATTGCCCTAATCTTTATGAAAATTATCAATCTTTATTACTCGTGCCCGTCTGCTGCCTTTCCGGTATTGGTCGCAGCGGCTTTGTCCCCAACGCCATCAATTAAGAGTTTTGCCGTCAGTTGCCGATTGAGACGACGCTCTTCTGCTAACTCTTCTCGTAAGTTCTGAATCTCAGTTTCGTACCTTTCGTTTACATCCGCGAGGGGAGCCGAGGGGGCCTCCACCTCATACGGTTCTCCTTCGCCCGTCACCAGCCAGTGATAAGCGAAGCCCATTTTTTTTCGGAGGAGCGCTATATCCTCAGTCCCAGGCCATTTCCCATTTTCGCGCCAAGATTGCACCCGCCCATTTGAGACGCCCAGAAAGCGGGCAAAGCCTGAAAAGGATGCACCATAAGTCTGGGCATCAGGCCGTTTTAGGTACTCTTCGTACACAAAGGTAAAATATTTCCAGTGCATACACTTTCAAAAAATTTACTGAAATCAGTTGACATCAAACTGAAATCAGTTTAGTTCTCAATCAACGCCAACCAACCGCGCTAACCATAAACAAACAAATATCAGAGCTCCACACCGAAAGCAAACGCGGCCCAACGCGCACGAACAAAGGAGGCTTACATGCCAACCCCACCAGCTACCTTGAGCACTTCCCCCGACCGCCATGAGAGCGCGCCCTCGCGTCAGGACAGGATGCGCGCCTTCCTGAAAAACCACGGCCTTTCCCTGCCCGACGTGGGCGAGGCGCTGGCCGATCTCTCCGGCTCGGGCCGCTTTGACCGGCACCAGGTTTTCGCCCTCCTGTATACGAACAAGTCCATGAAGCAGCCCATCCGCGACCGCCTGCTGGATCTGGGCTTCCCTGAAGACACACTTCCCCCGGCAAAGCCCTTGCCCTGCTTTCCCGGTCGCGCCACCGCCGACCTGCCCGCCACGGCATAAAAAGTGCCCCGGAGCTGGTGACGCAGCGCCGGGGCAGGAGACCTCACAAGGAGGACAAGTGATGAGAGACACCTACACCACAACCGAAAAGCGCGTCAAGCCCCGCCCCGCCGTGGGCTACACCCTGCGCATCGACGGCCGCCCCGTGCGTGTGCGCGCCACAAGGGCCGCCGTCATTGAGCTTGTCCGGCTGCTTTTGGGCCGGCCGCCTGTGCCGCCGCTGGAGGTTCGCATATGACCGCCGCCGTATCCGGCATCCTTTATATGATGGGCCTCGGCCTTGCCCTGCGCGGCGAGTTCCGTGCGCGCCGGCACCTTGCGCGCATGGCGTGGCAGCTCCGGGCGCCAAAGGTGACGCCATGAACGGAAATGTGATCATCATTTCCCCGGATGCGCTGTCTGCTCTGGTAACCAAGGCAGTCCGGGCCGGAGTGAAAGACGCACTTGCAGACGTAGCCAGAAGCAAAAACGAACACCTGCGCGAGGCCGATGCCGCCGCCTACCTTGGCGTAGCGCCCAACACGCTGCGCATGTGGCGCAGCCAGGGGCGCGGGCCGGCGTACCGCAAGATGGGCAAGGCCGTCACCTATGCGCGGGCTGAACTGGACGCCTGGTCAATCCACAACCGCACACTTACCGCTGACTGTCTGGAGATCCGTCGTGGAACGCCTTGCTGATACACTCCGCCGAGGCGCGCCGAGAGGTATCCATAAGATGCGTGTAGCGGCGTGTCATCTCCAGAGAGTGGTGGCCAAGCCTGTCGGCGATCACGAGCTGGCCCTGCCCTCCCTTGGCGAGCCACGAGGCGTAGGTATGGCGCAAGCTATGAAAAACAACGCGCTGCCGGGCATCGTGAATTTTCCCCCGTTCTTTAGTGCCGTCCGCTTGTGTAATGACTTCGCCTGTGTCGTTCAGGCCCACGGCATCCACCGCGCGGGAAAATGCCTTGGATACCTGGGCCATCACACCGCCCCCGCGCGCGGGAAAAACCAGGTCACTCTCTGCCCCATGCGGCAGCGACGCCAAGGCTGCGGCCACCTCTTCGGTCATTACCGCATGCCGTGCCCTTCCGCTTTTACTCTCCGCGATGTAGAGCAGCATGTCACCGGGCCGCACATCACCCCATCTCAGCCGGGCAATCTCCCCAAATCGCAGCCCGCAGTGCAAGGCAACCAGCGCCATGAGCCAAGTCTGCTCGCTGCGGCGCTTCAGCTCATCGAGGAGCGCCCGGGCCTCAGCAGGTTTCAGATAGCGTTCCCGCATATTGTTTGGCCTGGGAAGGGTGACCTCGTCAGTAGGCAGCGGGCCGTTAAAAAGACGCCACTTGATCATCCGCCGCATGATGCGCCGCACGAGGGACACGGCATGCCTGATGGTCTGTGCGGCAAGGCCGCGCTGGCGCATCTCCGCCATCAGGGTGTCGAGATGATAGGGAGAGATCTCATGCAGCCGCAGGGGCATGAGGTGTCTCAGATGTACGGTAAGATGCGCGCAGGACTTGGTATCCTTGCCGGAGGCAATGAGCCAGTCATTTCGGTAGCGCTCCCAGGCCTCGGCAAGTGTGAGGGCCGGCGGAGCGGCGGCCCGTGGCCCCATGGCTTCGGCAAGACGGGCTTCGTTGATGAGCCTGCCCCGAATTTCCGCCGCCCTCGCGGCAGTCATTCCTTCACTGGCCCAGCCGAGATCTTTCCTGACGCGCTTGCCATTGGCTCGAAAGTCGATGGTATAGCAGACATCCGCACGGCCCCTGTAGCGTCGCTCTGTGCTTTCCCGTATTTGCACACCGGGGTAACGTGTAGACTTTCGGGCATTCATCTTGCGACCACCTTGCGACCATCAGCCGCCAGAGGCGACCATTTTGCGACCTTCACGCGATGCAATTACATCCCGCGCCGGCACGAATTTACAAAATATTTTGAGATGATATACAACGACATCCAATCACATGCAATGGCGGCAGAAAGGGTTTACGGCCTTCTAAGCTCTTGGTCAGGGGTTCGACTCCCTTCGGGCGCGCCAATTCACTCTTCCAGCAGGTTGCATCGGGGACGGCGCGGCCTGCTTTTTCTTTTATGCGGCGTATGCTGTGCCCCGCAAGGACGCGGAGCGAAATGCGGGTGAGATGTCATGGCTAAATATATAATATGTTATAATGCATGAAGAATATATGTAGAAGATTGTCTATTGCAAAAGCCATTGAATTTTTGATATTCTTTCAACGATTGCACGCGCGGCCCAGATGTGTGGGGCGTCAGGCATCAGCGCGGGCCGGGGCAGAAAACGGGGCACGCCGCTGACGCCCTTCCCGCCAAGCTGGCGAGGAAAACAGGCGCTTCACGACCGGCTCAAGTGCCTCGCCTCCTCCGCGATTGCGGCTCCGCCCATGACATGTTGCGGGATGGTTCGCGCGCGGGGCAAGGCAGCAAAAAATATTGAATCGTCAAGCCATTAAAAAGAGGGGATTTAATCATGCCCGAGGTGTTGAACCTTCCCATGCCTGACGAGAGGAGCATCTCTCCCAACAGCGGCTACAGATTTGATGAAAAGGATTGGCCGAGACTCTCTCAAAATTGGAATGCCTGTGTGGATATTACTTTGCAGCCCAAGGGAGAAACCACGTTAAAGCTCTGGGCTTGTGACGTCCCCACCCACAAGGATGATGACCGCACAAGGTCATTCCTTACGAATATCTGTAAGATTGCGGATATGGATATAGCTAACTTTACCTCAAGTTCCCAGGAGCTTGAAAACTGGTTCCGGTCCCACCCGCGCGGGTACATCGATGAGAAACTCACGCTTAAAAAGGTCGCGCATTCGTGGGATTTATTGCTCCGTTTGCGGCTTATTTGCGATGTGGCGATCATTATGTGGGCGAACTCTCCCAATAATCCCCTTACAAAACATGCCAAAATGGATAGTATCCGTGACTTGCTTGATGATGCTCAAGCGGTGTCGGCCCTGGATATTGGCGATGGCGCCCGCGCGTTCTTGACCATTCTCAACGAGGCCGCCAACAGAATCAAGCACCCGAGTGAGGTCACTGATTGGATCAGGCTCGATGCCGACGGCGAAATTCTGATCTTTCGCAAGAAGATACAGCACCCGATCGCGCAACCGGTTCGGGATTTGGTCCTGGGCACAAATTGCTTCTTGGTGACACTCCTCGAGAACATCAAGGTAAAGCCCTACCGGGCATCATGACATATGCGCAACCTCACGGATGGGCGGGCGTCCGCTTGCTCTTTTCCCTGAGGGGGCACACAGTTTCCGCGTCCGTCGCGCGCCCGGGCTGAACCCGCGCGCGGCGTTTCGCATTCCGGGGCCTCCCGTGCAGACGCCGGGCGTCAAGCGCCCACAGCAGCCAGGAGCGCCCCCAGGCCGTCCTGTGGCTTCCCAGGTTCCCGCACCGCCTTTCGCATCGGCGCGATAGGCCAGCAGCGACCCCGCAGCTTGCTGTAGTCGTCGCGAAGCGGTGAGCGAGCGCGCCTGCCGGCCAACGCAAGCGCTGGGCCAACCTTAAGGCCGCTCGTCCGGCGCTGGGGAGCGGCGTTGCCGGACGGCCGGTCTTGAAAATCACCGAGGGATTTCTGGCGGAAGCGGGGGGCGCGAACGCCCCCCACATGTGACGGCAGCCGGGAAAATCACGGGCCTGCTAGAGCGCGGCGGGAAAAGCTTCGCCCCGGTCATCCCGGCCTTGCTCTGGAGCCGGCCCCGCGGAGTTGCCCGGCGGCCCTGCGGCGGCGGGCCCGGTTTCCGGCGCGGCGCACCGCCGCGGCTGGACGCCAAGGACCTGTCAGAAAAAAGAGCAGGCGCAGGCGGCCTGTATCGGCTCCGGTATCGCCCGACGGCGGGGGCTACATTCCCGAGCCTGGGGTGGGCCCGCACTGCTCCTCGCCCTCCTGTTCCTGGGCCTCCTCCTCGCGCAGCCGTGCGTACTCCTTGTCCACTTCATCGCACATCCGGGCGTACGCCTCGGCGAGCTCCCGGCATTTCCGCTCGAACTCCCTGTCCCGCTCCCGGCGCATCAGCGCGTCCGCCTCGTCCAGTTCCCGGCGCATCAGCGCGTCCGCCTCGTCGAGAAGCCTCTGGGCCTCTTCCCACGCCTTCAGGTATTCGCGCCTTCTCACCTCTTCGCACGCCCGCGCGTAGTTTTCCCAGTCCCAGGGCCAGTCCTCGTCCCGGTCCTCGTCGTCCTCCACTTCAAGCCGGTAACGGTCAAGATATTCCTCGAGCCGCCCATTATCCGGCACGCCGACCTTCACAATCTTATGGGATATGGTGGGAACGGTTTGACGCCCCGGCCCGGGCGTCGGCCTGGGACAGGGCAGGCACGCGCCGGCCATGCCGCCATCGCCGCCGCCCGCACCGCCGTCCACGCTCACCACGATCAAGAAGACCAAGGAGCATCCATACATGACGGGCAGCATATAGTACCACGCGTCAGGGGAGGGGAGCCAGGACGCTGTATCAGTATTAGGTTGCCAGCCAAACGTGGGGTCATTGATGATCCAGAGGCGCGGATCAGGCGTGTACACGCTCACCGTGCGGCCATCCCCCATGTCATGGACGATCCAGTCCTCGGGGGCGGAATCCAGCAGCATCTGCAACACTTTTTCCCGTATCATGGTCATCTCCGTGTGATTGCGCCAGCGCTGCCGGCTCCCCCGTCCGCCTTTTCCCGGAAGACTCCCCGGGTGTCGGAGTGGAGGGTTTCGCCTCTGCCGCTGACAATGGTTTCAGGCGGGCAGCCGCATGGCCGCGCCGACGATATTATGATAGATATTGGTTCAAGGATAGTGCGTGGCCGGCCGAAGTCAAGACGGCTTCCGGCAGGGTTGCTCAATGCCGTTTTGCCCGCGAACTCAAAGCCTTATATGCGCGGGTTTACGGAGTGCGGGGAGAGAAACCTGAAAGCGCAGGGGATGCGTTGCGGCAGGCCGCACGCGCCGCTCGGGGGCTTTGGCCCTGCGGCCCATGGAGCCCTGAGCTCCCGGCTCCACCGGCCCGGCTTTCGCCCGGCCGCCTCTTGCCCAATCCTGAGCTTTGCCGTAGGGTACGGCATTGCGTGTTCCAAGGTTGGTCGCCTGCCGTGCGGCGCGGCGGCGACCCTCTCCCGAGAGAGTCCCATCCTCCACGGGCAGTGAAACAGAGCCGACGGAGGCATCATGAACAAGAGCGAGCTTATCAAGGCGCTTGCCGAAGAAAGCAATATCCCCTTTGATGACGCGTCCCTGGTGGTCAACACCTTCATCGACGCCATGAAAAAGTCGCTTATCGCGGGCGAGCGCATCGAGATCCGCGGTTTTGGCAGCTTCAAGATCAAGGAATACGGCGGCTATTCCGGCCGCAATCCCAAGACCGGCGAGAGCGTGGAAGTGGTTCCCAAGCGGCTGCCCTTTTTCCGCGCCGGCAAGGAACTCAAGGAATTCATCAACAGTTGAGCGCAGGGCCGCCGCTACCCGGGAGCCCGTATTTCCGGCCCCCTCCGCTGAAAACGACGTTGAAAACGACAGTTCCGCAAGGAGTATCCCATGTTTTTTTCCGGCGCGATGACTGCCCTGGTGACGCCGTTCAAGAACAACGCCATTGATGAGGAAGGCTACCGCGCCTTCATCGAGAACCAGATTTCCGAGGGCATCCACGGCCTCGTGCCCTGCGGGACCACCGGGGAATCAGCCACGCTCACCCATGAGGAGCATGAGCGCGTCATCGAGATCTGCATCGAGCAGGCGGCCGGGCGCGTGCCCGTGCTCGCCGGGGCGGGCTCCAACAACACGCAGGAGGCCATCCGCCTCGCGCGTTTCGCGCAAAAGGCCGGGGCGGACGGCGCGCTGCTCATCACGCCCTATTACAACAAGCCCACCCAGGAGGGGCTCTATCTCCATTACAAGGCCATCGCCGAGGCCGTGGACATCCCCCTCGTGCCCTACAATGTGCCGGGGCGCACGGGCTGCAACATGTTGCCGCCGGTGCTCGCGCGCCTTGCCGCGGAGTTTCCGCATGTGGTGGGCGTGAAGGAGGCCACGGGCGACATGGCCCAGGCGAGCCAGGTGCTGGAAAGCTGCCCGGCGCGCTTCAGCGTCATGAGCGGCGACGACCTCACGGCACTGGCGCTCATGGCGCTCGGCGGCCAGGGAGTGATCTCCGTCACCTCCAACCTCGTGCCCGGGCGCGTGGCCGCCATGTGCAACGCCTTCGCGCGCGGCGACCTCGCGGGGGCGCGCGCCATCCATCACGAGCTCTTCCCGCTGCACAAGGCCATGTTCATGGTGAGCAACCCCATCCCGGTCAAGACCGCGCTGGCCCTCATGGGCCGCATGTCGGACGAGATGCGGCTGCCGCTCTGCGCCATGAGCCCCGAAGATACGGAACGCCTCAAGGATGTGTTGCGCGCCCAGGGGCTCATTGACTAGCGCCGCCGGGCAGGCCGCGCGCGGCGGCATAACGATGAAGCAAGCCGAAAGGAGTTTTCTCATGCAGGATACCCTCTCCATAGCCCCGCGGGCGCTGGCCGGGAAGTTCGGCCGCATCCTGCGCGGCGCTGTCATGGCCGCGCTGGGCGCGGCCCTGTTCTCCGCCCTCGCCGTGGGCGCGGCTCCCGCCTCCTCGCAGGCGGCGCAGCCCGCGGCCGACCCCGTGGTCAAGCTGGAGACCAGCCTCGGCGACATTGTGCTCAGGCTCGACGCCCGCAAGGCCCCCATCACCGTGGCCAACTTCATCCAGTATGTGAAATCCGGGCACTATGACGGTACGGTCTTCCACCGCGTCATCAAGGATTTCATGATCCAGGGGGGCGGCATGACGCCGGAGCTCAAGGAAAAGCGCACCGTGGCCCCCATCCGCAACGAGGCGGACAACGGCCTGCGCAACCAGAAGTACACCATCGCCATGGCGCGCACGTCCGACCCGCATTCGGCGAGCTCGCAGTTCTTCATCAACACCAAGAACAACGACTTTCTGGATTTCAAGGCCAAGACGCCGCAGGGCTGGGGCTATGCGGTCTTCGGCAAGGTCATCCAGGGGCAGAACGTGGTGGACAAGATCGAGGCCGTGACCACCGGGCGCAAGGGGCACTATGAAGACGTGCCCGTGACGCCCGTGATCATCAAGAAGGCCGAGGTCGTGGAATAGGCAGAGTCCCCGGCGTCCTGCCGGGGTGGGGCGCGCGTCCCGCGAAAGCGGGCCGCGCCCGCCGGGGCGCGCCCGTTGTGGGCCCGCGACCGGCCGGTCTCCCGGGCCCCGGCCCGGCAAGGCCTCCGCGGCAGGTTTGCGGCCGCCAACCCGAACACGGAAGGAGTTCCCTCATGCCCAAGTTCCTGGCGCTTGCCGCCCTGGCCCTGGCCCTGGCCTTCCCCCAGATGGCCTCCACCGCTCCGGTGAACGGCCCCAAGATCCCCGGGCCCAAGTACGTCTATAAACTGAAAAGCGTCATCCCCGTGGCCGGGCGGCAGGGCGTGGCCTGCGACGGCAAGTTCATCTATGTGAGCGGCAGCACCGCCCTCTACAAGTATGACATGGACGGCAAGCTGGTGAAGGAGAACACCAAGCCTTTCGAGGGCTACTCCATCCCGTCCAACCACATCGGCGACATCGACATCTACAACGGCGAGCTCTACATCAGCGCCGAGAACTTCATGGACGGCGTGGGCAAGGACATCCAGATCGCCGTGCATGACGCCGAGACGCTGAAGCTGAAGCGCACCTTCGCCTTTGAGCCCAAGTCCGGCCAGGAGGAAGTCTCCGGCATCACCGTTGACCCGGTCAAGGGCACGGTGTGGATGTGCTCCTGGGTGGGCGAGGAAAGCGGCCGCTACCTCTATGAATACGACCTCAAGGGCAAGTACCTGCGCAAGGTGCATCTCCAGCCCGTGCCGCAGTGGGTGCAGGGCGTCTACTATGTGGACGGCGCGCTCTTCGTCACCGCCGACGACGGCACGGCCGACGACAACGAGCCCGACCACATCTACCGCGTGGAAGTGAGCTCGGCCACCAACGCCCCGGTGGTGCTGGAAAAGACCCTGGACGAGGCCATCAAGCAGGGCGAGATCGAGGGCCTTTGCGTTGATCCGGCCACTGGCGACCTGCTCGTGCTCATGAATCGGGGCGCGCGCATCGTGCTTGGCATGGGCAAGGGCTTCTACCCCGGCTATGACAAGGAAATCAGCGAGATCTACCGCTATTCCATGATCCCCAAGGGCGCGCCCAAGCGTCCGTAAGGGCGAAACAGGGCCTGAAGTGTTGAAAAGGGCGTCGCTCCGGCCGGAGCGACGCCCTTTGTGGTTTGCAGGGAACTGGGTGCGTGGCCGGGGAAGCCGCCCTCGCCCTCGCGCCCGGGTGGTGTGGGCCGAAACTAAAACCGCCCCGGAACGTGCCGGGGCGGAGTTCCCCCTGCGGGGGTGGATTCTGTACTGATACACAGCTTGATAACAAGTATAGGGACTTTGGCGGAAAAGTCAAATTCGTCGCCCGGTGTATGGGGCGCCGTGCCACGGCCTGACGCGCGGACGCGACGCCACCCCTGAGGCGCGCCCGTTTCAATCCACGCGGCCCGGCGCTCCCTCAGCGGCCCCGCAAGGCGGCAAAACGGCGCATCCCCAGGTGGCAGATGGCAACGGCGAGGGCGTCCGAGGCGTCCAGCGGCCATTTGGCTGACGCCTCGGTTCGCACATTGAGCAGGCGGCGCACCATGAAGGCCACCTGCTCTTTTTCGGCGCGGCCCGTGCCCACGAGGGATTTCTTGACGAGGGTGGGGGCGTAGTCGGCAACGTCCAGCCCGGCGGCGGCGCAGGCCGCCACGGCGGCCCCGCGCGCCTGCCCCAGCTTGAGGGCGCTGGCCGCGTTCTTGGCGGTGAAGACCTGCTCCATGGCCGCCTGATCCGGCCGATGCCGCCCGAGGATGGCGGCGAGCTCGTGATAGATGCGCGCGAGCCTGCGGGAAAAGTCGCCCGCTGGCGCACCCGGTCCCTCCTGACCTCCGCGGCCGTTTGCCGTGCGCACCACGCCGCACTCCACCAGCGAGAGCACGCCAGAGACCTCCCGCACCACGCCCCAGCCCGTGCGTTGCGAGCCGGGGTCGATGCCGATGACGGTTATGGCAGCCATGGAAGGAAATCCTTGCTGGGGCAGGGGAGGCGGGAGCGGCCTGCGGACCTGACGCCGCCACGGGGAAAACCGCAGGCTGTGCTGGCCGCCCTCCGGGCCAAAAGCCGGCGTACTAAAGGGGTCTCCACGTGTAGCGCGTGCGCTTCCCGAATTTTTCCCTTACAAAGTGGCCCCCGAGAGCCTCTTTATTGTCCAGAATGAATTGACGAAGCGCCTCATTGGCATTTTTCTCTTCTGACGGCGCTACACGCAGTTGCTCCCACTCATCTATGGTGATGCCCTTTGCCTGAGCCTCGTTGCGAATTTTCCGCGCCCATTTTGCGTCTTGCGCACAGGAACCGCTATACTTGAGCGTCGGCCCATTAAGAGCATCATAGAGGGCCTTGAAAGTGATTTCTCCTTTCAAGTGTTCAATGAGCGGCAGGAGCGCCCTGATTTGGGTAATCAGTTTTGCCCGCTCCGGGCCGTCTTTCTCATAGGCATCCCGTGCGCACAGGGTCATCCGGCTCACCTCTCATACCACATGTCCCTGCCCATGTACCGGGGTGGCAGGCACACGGGCAGGGGCAGCAGTTCGTTCCTAGTCCGTGGGCATGTCGTCCGGGAAGTCCGCGTTGACGTAGACGTTCTGCACGTCGTCATTGTCGTCCAGCGCGTCCATGAGCCTGAGCAGCTTGACGCCCGTCTCGGCGTTGACGGCCACGAGGTTGGCGGGGACCATGGCGAGCTCGGCGGACTCCATGGTCACGCCCGCGGCCTCCAGCGCGTCGCGCACGGCCGCGAAGTCGGCCATGGCCGTCTGGATGGTCCAGACCTCCTCGTCGTCGATGACGTCGTCGGCCCCGGCCTCCAGGGCGGCCTCCATGATGGCGTCCTCGGCGTAGTCGGCGCGGGGCACGGCGATGACGCCCTTGCGCTCGAACATCCAGGCCACGCTGCCGTTCTCGCCCATGGCCCCGCCGTGCTTGGTGAAGAGGTGGCGCACCTCGGCCACGGTGCGGTTCTTGTTGTCCGTGGCGACCTCCACCATGATGGCGATGCCGCCCGGGCCGTAACCTTCGTAAAAGGCTTCGGCGATGTCGCCGCCCGCGTCCTCGCCCGTGCCCTTGCGGATGGCCGCCTCGATCTTGTCCTTGGGCAGGTTGACGGCCTTGGCCGCCGCGATGGCCGCGCGCAGGCGCGGATTGCCGGACGGGTCGCCGCCGTTCTTGGCGGCGATGATGATCTCCTTGGCGGCCTTGGTGAACACCTTGCCGCGCTTGGCGTCCTGGCGGCCTTTGCGGTGCTGGATATTGGCCCATTTGCTGTGACCGGACATATGACCTCCCCGTGTGGGTGAAAAAGTGCCGAAAATTCCCGCGCCGGGCTCAGCCGGCGTTCTCTTGTGCCGCGGCCTCAGCCGCGCCCCTGAAGCCGAGCCCCGTGAAAAAGGTT
The DNA here is from genome assembly GCA_947177085.1 of uncultured Desulfovibrio sp. Taxonomy (GTDB): domain Bacteria; phylum Desulfobacterota; class Desulfovibrionia; order Desulfovibrionales; family Desulfovibrionaceae; genus Desulfovibrio. Next base: position 7,138 of record CAMWTD010000015.1, on the reverse strand, counting down.
TCCTTGCTCTCGGCGCGCGAGCTCTTGGGCTTGAAGGTCGTGACCTTGCGGAAGGCCCGGCGCATGGGCGCGAGCAGTTCGCCCACGTCCGGCCCCATGAAGATCTTGACCACAAAGTTGCCGCCCGGCTTCAGGTGCTTTAGCGCGGTCTCGAAGGCCGTCTGGGCGAGCTCCAGCGAGCGCGCCTGGTCCGTGAAGCGCGTGCCCGTGGTGGAAGGGGCCATGTCGCTCATCACGAGGTCAAAGGGCCCGGTTTCCGCCATGGCGGCCGCAAATTCCTCCGTGGGCGTAAAGGCGTTGGAGACCATGAAGACCACCTGCGGCGGGAAGGCCGTGGCCGTCTCCTGGATGTCGCAGGCGAGCACGCGCCCGCGCTTGCCCACGCGCTCGGCCGCGCCGAGCGACCACGATCCCGGGGCCGCGCCCAGGTCGAGCACGCGCATCCCCGGCGCGAGCAGGCGGAAGCGGGCGTCCAGCTCCCGCAACTTGTAGATGGAGCGGGCCGGATAGTTCTCTCGCTTGGCCTTGAGGAAGTAGTGGTCGCGGTATTCCTTCATGCAGCGGGACAGCATACACGTTTTTTCATCGGCCGCCAAGGGGGCGGCAGCGGCCATGCCGCCGCGCCGGGCGGTTGACAGAAGCCCCCTCGGCGGGTATTGCTCTTGGTTCCTTGCCCGTACCTCAGGTGCGAGCTGTTAACCCACAAGGAGAAGCATCATGCGGAAGTTCGAGACCCTCCTCCTGCTCTCGCCGGAGCTTTCGGCCGAGAGCCGCGAGGGCATCCTGGCCGCGCTCACGGGCATCATCGAGCGCGAAGGCGGCAAAATGGTCGAGGTGGACCAGTGGGGCATGCGCGACCTCGCGTATCCCGTGCGCAAGCTCATGCGGGGCTTCTATGTGCGCCTCGTCTACGAGGCCCCGGCCCCGCTGGTGGCCGAGCTTGAGCGCAATATCCGTATCACTGACGGCATCTTCAAGTTCCTCACCGTCAAGCTGGCCGACGAAGCGGCCGGGGAGGATGCGTAAATGGCCTTCAAGAAGAAGTTCGCCCCGCGCCGCAAGTTCTGCCGCTTCTGCGCCGACAAGGACCTGCCGCTCAACTACAAGAATCCCGAAGTCCTGAAGGATTTCATCACCGAGCGCGGCAAGATCATCGCCCGCCGCATCACCGGAACCTGCGCCCGCCACCAGCGCGAGCTGACGCGTGAGATCAAGCGCGCCCGCCAGATGGCCATGCTCATCTACACGGCCACGCACGATTCCGGCGTCAAGAAAAAGAGCAACATCTAGGAGGCGCACATGAAACTCATTCTTCGCGCCGATGTGGAAAATCTCGGCAGCCTTGGCGACGTGGTCGAGGTGAAGCCCGGCTACGGGCGCAACTACCTTTTGCCCCAGGGCCTGGCCATGGTGGCGAGCCCGGCCAACCTCAAGGTCTTCGAGCAGGAGCGCAACAAGCTCCAGGCCCGTATGGACGCCCTGCGCGCCGAGGCCCGGGGCCTCGCCGCCCGTCTTGAGGCCCTCAAGGTGGTCATCCCCATGCATGTGGGCGAGAACGACAAGCTTTACGGCTCGGTGACGAGCACCATCATCGGCGACGCCATCGCCGAGCAGGGCCTGGAAGTGGACCGCCGCCGCATCCTTATGGACGCGCCCATCCGCACCCTGGGCGAGCATCCCGTGCGCGTGCGCCTGCACGCGGACGTCATCGCCGTCGTGCCGGTGCTGGTGGTTTCCGACCACCAGCCCGAAGTCACCGAGGAGGAGCTCGCCGCCGCCGAAGCCGAGGCTGTGGCGGAAGCCGTGGCCGAGGCCGAAGCCGGGGCCTAGCGTGGCAGCGGCCGACAATGCTCATAACGCCCCCGGCCGCAAGGCCGGGGGCGTCGCGTCTGGGGCTTCCCGCGCGGCCGCCGCCGCTGGAACGCCCGGCAGCGGCGCCGGCATCCAGGCCGACCTCGTGCGCCGCGTGCCGCCGCACAGCGCCGAGGCCGAGCAGGCGGTGCTCGGCGGGCTGCTCATGCGGCCGCAGCTCATGCACTCCATCGCGGACATCCTCGTGCCCGCGGATTTTTACCTGCCCGCGCACACGGTCATCTTCCGCGCCTTCCTCGAGCTCTATTCCAAGACCGCGCCCATCGACCTCGTTTCCACGGCCGAGCAGCTCAAGGCCATGAACGCCCTTGAGGAAGCCGGCGGGGCGGTCTACCTCGCCGATCTCGCGCAGGCCGTGGTTTCCGGGGCCAATGCCGAATATTATGCGGGCATCGTGCGCGACAAGGCGCTCCAGCGCGGGCTCATCGACGTGTGTTCCGGCATCATCGGCAACTGCTACGACGCCTCGCGGGAGGTGGACGCCCTCCTGGACGAGTCCGAGCAGGCGGTTTTCGCCGTGTCCCGGCGCACGGCCCGGCGCGATTTTTCGCCCACGCGCGAGCTTCTGGACAAGGTGTTTGAAAACCTCTCCAAGCTCGCCGACGCGCGCGACGTGGTCACGGGCGTGACCACGGGCTACCGCCGGCTGGATACCCTGACCGCCGGCCTGCAGCCCTCGGACCTAATCATCGTGGCCGCGCGCCCGAGCATGGGCAAGACGGCCTTCGCGCTCTGCATGGCCCTGCACGCGGCCGTGGAGCAGGAAGTGCCCGTGGGCATCTTCTCGCTGGAAATGAGCAAGGAACAGCTCATGCAGCGCATGCTCGCCGTGTGGGGCAAGGTGGATCTCTCAAGGCTGCGCCGCCCCTCGCAGCTCACGGACGAGGACTGGCAGCGCCTTTACACCGCGGCGGACGTGGTCTCGCGCGCGCCCGTCTATATCGACGACACGCCGGCCCTCTCCACGCTGGAGCTTCGGGCCAGGGCGCGCCGGCTCAAGGCCGAGAAGGGCCTCGGCCTCGTGGTGGTGGACTATCTCCAGCTCATGCGCACGAGCCGCCGCACCGACTCGCGCGAGCTGGAAATTTCGGATATTTCCCGCTCCCTCAAGGGCCTCGCCAAGGAACTCGACATCCCGGTGGTGGCGCTCTCGCAGCTCAACCGCAAGGTGGAGGAGCGCGGCGACAAGCGGCCCATGCTCTCGGATTTGCGCGAATCCGGGGCCATCGAGCAGGACGCGGACGTCATCATGTTCGTCTACCGCGAGGACGTCTACAAATACCAGAAGCCTTCGGAGCGGCCTCCGCAGGGCGTGGCCGAAATCATCATCGGCAAGCAGCGCAACGGCCCGGTGGGCGCGGTGGAGCTCATGTACCTCTCCCCCTACACCTCCTTCGAGGCCATGGCCCCCGACTGGACGCCCGGCCCCTCGGAGAGCCGCGCCTGAGCGCCAGGGTTGGCAAGGCCATGAAGCACGTCATCATCCATACGGACGGCTCGTGCCTCCGCAATCCGGGGCCCGGGGGCTGGGCGGCGGTGCTGGCGCTTGAGGGCACGGCCGCGCGCAGGGAGCTTTGCGGCGGCTTTCGCCGCACCACCAACAACCGCATGGAGATCATGGCCGTCATCGCCGCGCTGGAGGCCCTGAAGGAGCCCTGCGCCGTGGATGTCTACACGGATTCGCAATACGTGCGCAACGCCGTGGAAAAGGGCTGGCTCGCCTCATGGCGGGCGAAAAACTGGGTCAAGGCGGACAAGAAGCCCGTGCTCAATGTGGATTTGTGGCAGCGGCTCGCGCCCCTGCTTGCGCGGCATGAGGTGCGGCTGCACTGGCTGCGCGGCCATGCCGGCCACGCGGAAAACGAGCGCTGCGACGAGCTGGCGCGGGCCCGCGCAGGAGAGCCGGGCCTGCCCCCGGATACGGGCTTTGTGGCGGAGGACGGCCACAAGTGACAAGGCAGCGCCCGCGCCGGGGCGGGGACGCCCGTGGCTGAAGTTTTTGCCTGGCTCACGGACTGGCCGGCCCTCTGGCATTCCCTGCTCTGGCCGCTGTCGCGGCTTTTGCTGGGGCTCGCCTTCGGCCTTCTGGTCGCCAATGTGCTCGAGGCCCTCAACTGGACGCGCGGCCTCGCCCGGCTCGCCGCGCCGCTGGCCCGCGCCGCGCACATGCCGCCCGTGGCCGGGGCGGCCTTTGCCCTGGCTTTTGTGTCGCCCGCGTCAGCCAATGCCTTGCTTTCGGAGCGGCGCGACGCGGGGGGCCTTTCGTCCGGCGAGCTCATGCTCGCCAATCTTTTTAATAGCCTGCCCGCCTACCTTGTGCACACGCCGGCCATCTTCCTGCTCACCTGGCCGGTGCTCGGCTTCCCCGCGGTCATCTATGTGGGACTGACCCTTCTGGCCGCCGTGGCGCGCACGGGCTTTACCGTGCTGCTCGGGCGGGCCCTTTTGCCCGCGCCCGGAGCGGACGCGGCACTTCCCGCGCCGAAGCAAGAGCCCCAGGGCAAAACAGGCCCTACGGGCGCGCTGGAAAAGGCGTGGCGGCGTTTCCGCCGCCGCCTGCCCAGGCTCGTGGCGTTCACCGTGCCCGTCTACATCCTCATGTACGCGCTCCAGCGGCTCGGGGCCTTTGCGGCGCTGGAGGCGTGGCTGGCCGGGCATATGGACTGGCTCGCCTTCCTCAAGCCGCAGGCCGTGGGCGTCATCGTGCTCCATTTCGCGGCCGAGCTCGGCGCGGCGCTCGGCGCGGCCGGAAGCCTCCTTGAGGCCGGGGGCCTCTCGGCGCGGGACGTGGTGCTGGCGCTCCTCGTGGGCAATATCCTCTCCACGCCGGTGCGCGCCATCCGGCATCAGTTTCCCGCCTATGCGGGCTTTTTCCGGCCGGCCGAGGCCCTGCGCCTTATCCTGGCCAACCAGGGCCTGCGCGCGGCCAGCATGGCGCTCATGACCTGGGGTTACTATCTCTGCACGCGTACCTAGAAGGGGAAAGCATGAAGGACGACAGTGCGCCAGCCGGCGCGGACTTCCGCGAAAATACCGTCACCGTCCTCCTCCAGCCGGAGGAGCGCCGCCTCACCCTGCGCCGCCCCAAGACGGCGCGGCAACTTCTGGAGGCGCTCGGCCTCATGGAAGAAACGGCCCTGGTGGCCCGGGCCGGCGAGCTGCTCACGCCCGACCGCCGCATCTGGCCCGGGGACGAATTGCTCGTGCGGGTGGTGACGTCCGCAGGCTAGGGGCGCCTCGGGTGAAAGTTTTGGTGCAGTTCGGCGCGGCCCCTTCCGCCTACCGTCTGGAGCGAAGCGAAAGACGGGTGCTGGTTGTCGGAAGAATCCTAAAAAATAAGATTTTTAGGTTCCGGCAAGGAAGAAAAAAATTTCCGAAGGGAGTGTACTCAAGTACTCGACCGAGGAAATTTTTTTCTGACGCAGCCGGAACCTAAAAGGCTGTTTTTGACGGATAATTTCGACATTAAAAGACAGCAGTACACCCACACGCCACAGCATGAAAACGGACCTGGCCCAACCCATCACGCAAAATGGCAGCGTGCCCGCCAGTCCGGGGCGAGCGCGTTCCATGGCGGCGGCGGTGTGCGGCAACTGTCTTCCGCGCGCGGGCAGCGCGGGTGGAAGCGGCAGCCGGCGGGCGGGGCCAGCGGGCTCGGCGGTTCGCCGCGCAGGGGCGGGGGCAGGTCGTCGAGGCCCCGTCCGCGGGCCCAGTCCCGCTCGCCCGCGGGCATCGCCGCGAGCAGGGCCTGGCTGTAGGGATGCGCCGGGCCGGCGAAGAGGCGCTCGGCGCTGGCCTCCTCCACGATCTGCCCCAGATACATCACAAGGATGCGCCGGCACATGAAGCCCACCACGGCAAGATCGTGGGAAATGAAGAGATAGGCCGGGCGGAAGCGCTCCTGCGCCTCGCGCAGCAGGTTGAGGATCTGCGCCTGCACCGAGGCGTCCAGCGCGGAGACGGGCTCGTCGCAGACGATGATCTCCGGCCGCGTCACGAGCGCGCGCGCAAGCGCGATGCGCTGGCGCTGCCCGCCGGAAAAGGCGTGCGGATAGCGATCCCCGGCGTCCTCAAGGCCCACGGCCGCGAGGATCTCGTCCGCCCGCGCCCGGCGCTCGGCGCGGGGCACGCCGCGGGCGGCCAGGGGCTCGGCCACGGAGGCGCGCACCGTAAGGCGCGGATTGAGCGAGGAGGCCGGGTCCTGAAAGACCATCTGCAGGCGTCCGGCGCTCCAGCTCCCCGAGCCCGCCCGGGGCAGCGCGCGGCCCTCCAGCAGTATCTCCCCGCCATCGGGCCTGAGCAGCCCGCAGACGAGCCGCCCCAGGGTGGACTTGCCGCAGCCGGATTCGCCCACGAGGCCGAGGGTCTCGCCATTTTCAAGGCTGAAGCTCACGCCGTCCACGGCGCGCAGGGTGCGCGTTTCGCCAAAAAGGCCCCGGCGCACGGCAAAGGCCCGGGCAACGTCCCGGACTTCGAGCAGGGGCGTCACGGCCTCGGGCACGGGGGCCGCGCTCACGCGATGCGGTCCTCTTCGCGCGCGCTCACTCCGGCCGATGCCAGCGTCGCCATTTCATTGCACACGGCGGCGGCGCTCTTCACCAGAGGCCAGGCGAGGGCCGCGCCCGTGCCCTCGCCGAGGCGCAGGCCGAGCGCGAGCAGGGGCTCGCCCCAGTCCGCGCGGGCTGCGTGGGGGGCGGCGGCATCCGTCATGCGGCGGATGGCCGCGGCATAGCCGGGCTCGGCCGACACATGGGTGAGGATGGCATAGCCCGCGAGCTGCGGCGCGATGGCAAGGGCCGCCGCGCAGGCCGAGGTGCTGATAAAGCCGTCCACAAGCACGGGCATCCCCTCTGCCGCGGCCCCGAGCATGGCCCCGCACATCACGGCGATCTCAAAGCCGCCGAGCGCCGCCAGCGTCTCCACCGGGCCTTGCGCCACGGCTTCGGCATTGACGGCGAGCGCCTGCGCCACGAGCGCCGCCTTGCGCGCGATCATGGGCGGTTCCGCGCCCGCTCCGGGCCCGGTCACGGCCTCGGGCGCGAGATCGAGCAGGGCGCAATAAAGGGCCGTGGCCGCCGTGGAATTGGCGATACCCATCTCGCCGAGGCCGAGCGTGCGGAAGCCCTCGGCATGGGCGTCCTTCGCCAGCGCAAAGCCCGCGCGCAAGGCCGCCTCGCAGGCCGCGAGGCTCATGGCGGGCCCGGCGCTCATGTCGGCCGTGCCGTCGCCCAGGCGGCGATCCAGCAGGAGCGGGTGGGCGGGGAAG
>CAMWTD010000014.1 GCA_947177085.1 uncultured Desulfovibrio sp. | reverse complement strand
GGCTCCTTCCGCGCGGCTGGGGGCGCGGCTTCCGACGCCTCGGCATCCACGGGGGAAACTTCAGCGCCCGCGGATCTTTCAGGAGCGGGAGCACCGACCTCCTCGTCCACGGGAAAATCCAGCTCCGGCATCTTCCCGGCCGTGGGCCGGATGCTGCCGAGAACGTCCCGCCACCTGACAAGGCGCGCCTTCAGGGCCGCCATGTCCGGCAGGGGCAGCCGCGCCGTCAGGCGCTTCCACCACGGGGCGCTCGCCCCGGGGGCCGCGCTTTCACCGTCGGGGGCAAGAAATTCGGCGGGAGCGGAAGCGAGTCTCCGCTCCTTCCGCTCCTCCAGGCGGACGGCCGCCCAGTCTTTCAGGGCCGCCGCCAGCGAGAACCAGGAAAAATTGCAGGCCAGTTGCAGCCCCACCAGAAGCACAAAACACCAGAGCAGGGTGGAGCCCACGGGGCTCAGGTAGAGGCGGGCGTTGTCATAGAGGGCGCTCCCCACCATGCCGCCGCCCGCAAGGTCGCCGATGGAAAGGTCCCACCAGGAGCCCGCCACGAGCAGGCAGAGGGTGAGCAGGAAGAAGCCGCACCAGCGCCACCAGTGGAGCGCATAGCCGGAGGAGACATAGGCCGCCCCCAGCGCCCCGAACACCAGGGGCCATAGGAAGGCGGCCACGCCAAAGACATCATTGAGGAAGCCGGCGGCATAGGCCCCGAACAGGCCCGCCTTGTTGTGCACCGGGCCCGGGGAGCTCACCACATGGTTGAAGCTCTGGTCGGCCGCGTCAAAGCTCACAAGGCTCAGGAGGAGCAGCAGGGCCCAGAAGAGCAGGAACAGGCCGAAAAGCTCGCGCAGGAACTTGCGAATATCCGTGGGCGTGTCCTCCAGAGGCAAGGGGGCTTATTCCCGACCCAGATATTCCTTGGTGCGCGTATCGACCTTGATCCTGTCGCCGATATTGACAAAGATGGGCACTTGCACCACGAGGCCCGTCTCCAGCGTGGCGGGCTTGGTCACATTGCTCACGGTGTCGCCCTTGGCTCCGGGCTCGGTATCCGTGATCTCGAGCACGAGGGAGAGGGGGATGTCGATATCGAGCGGACGCCCCTGATAGAGCAGCACGCGGCACTGCTGCCCGTCCTTGAGGAAGCCCTCCTTGCCGCCGGTGGCGGCCACCGGCATGGGAAGCTGCTCATAGGTGGTCATGTCCATGAAGATGAGGTCGTCGCCCTCTCGGTAGAGAAACTGCATGTCGCGGGTTTCCATGTCCGGCTTGCCCACCTTGTCGCCCGAGCGGAAGGTGATGTCCTGGATGCGGCCGGTGAGGATGTTGCGCAGCTTGGTGCGCACCATGGCCCCGCCCTTGCCGGGCTTGAAGTGCTGGAACTCGACGATTTCATACGGCGTCCCTTCCACTTCAATCTTGAGGCCCTTGCGAAAATCGGTGGTAGAATACATGGTTCCTCCTGCGGAAGGCGGGCCATCCGCGAAACTTCGTGTCGTGGCGGTTGCAAGGACGGCCGGCGGGGGCTACCTTGATCCCGGGAATCCGGGCACACCAGTCTATGCAAAAACGCCCCGCTGTCAAGGCGCGGCCCACGCGGCACGAAAGCTACCGCCCCAATTTCACGGAGAACGCATATGGAAAGCACCCTTGAACTGGAAACCACGGCCTATGTGACCGGGCAGCTCCCCAAGGTGGACAGGCCGCAGATCGCCCTTGCCGGACGCTCCAACGTGGGCAAGTCCTCGCTCATCAACGCGCTCGCTGGCCGCAAGAAGCTCGCCAAGGTGAGCGCCCAGCCGGGCAAGACGCGCTCCGTCAATTTTTACCGCGTCAGGCCGCAGGATTTCTATATCGTGGATTTGCCCGGCTATGGCTACGCCCGCGCGAGCCATGAGGAGCGCCGCCAGTGGGCCAAAACGCTGGAGGCCTATATCAGCGGCGATACGCATATCAAGGCGCTCGCCCTGCTGCTCGACTGCCGCCTGCCCCCGCAAAAGCTCGACAAGGACCTTGCGGCCTTCGCGGCGTCCAAGGGTCTGCCCGTGCTCCCCATCCTGACCAAGGCGGACAAGTGCAGCCAGCGCGAGCGGGAGGCCAGGCGGCGCGAATGGCGCGATATTCTCGGCGTCGCGCCCATCATCACCTCGGCCTCGCACAGGCAGGGCATCGACAAGCTCTGGCGCGCGCTGGACGCCGCCGCCCTGGGGCAGGAAAAAAGCGGGGAGCCGGACGCGGAGACGGCGGCACACCCGTAGGAAAGACACGACTTCTAAAACGGGCCGGAGCCTCCTGCGTATCAAGGGGCTCCCGCCCGACGGGAGAATCAGGCCTCCGCGCCACCTTTTGCTCCCGTTCCCTCCTATTCCGGTATGCTGCGGCTTGGCGTCACCGGCCGGAGTTCAGCTCTGGTCCGCCAGCAGTTTTCCGCCAACGCCGATATTTTCCGGGCTGTTCTCCTTGATGAACACAAAGATCGTCTGCGGCGGCAACCCGGTCGCCCGGGCAGTGCTTTCCGTGACTTCCCTCACGAGTTGCGCCTTTTTCTCCTTCGCGAGCGGGGCCAGTTCCATGATGATCGCAGGCATAGTACTGCTCCCTTCTTCAAGGGGGTCTAATAGGGGACGACCATGAAATTGGTTATCTTGTTATCCGCATTGAGCGGCATCTGGTCGGCAAGCACCAGTTCCCTGACCATTTTTTGCGTGCCCTGCTTGTACTTCTGGAAATGCGGGGACGCGATGTGCCGGTCATAGGCCTCCTTGCTGGCGTAGGTCTCAAGGATAGTGATAAGGCAGGGATTTTCCTTGTCCGCCACGGCGTACATGGTGAGCACGCCCGGCTCGGTGCGCAGGGAAACTTCCCCCACTTCGGCGGCGAATTTCTTGTATTCGTCCAGATATTCGGGAGCCACCTCAATTTTGGAAAGCCGCGTGATGCCGCTCTCTGTCATGGGCAGCTTGGCCCCCATGGAGGGCTTCTTCACATACTGGCGACATTTGCCCAGCATCTCCCCGGTCGCCAGATAAGAATAGGTGGGAAATTCAAACAGGACGGGCTTCAGCACGTGGTAGTTCAGCTTGCCGGCTTCATCGAGAACATCCTTGCGGGCATAGGTGTTGGCAACGGTGCAGATGAAGTTGTCGAAGCCCCCCGCCTTGTAGTTGTCCACCACATTCAGCTCAATGGACAACGGGGAGGCGTCGATGATGGGCGAACCGTTTTCGCCCATGTGGTAGGCAAAAACCCCGGACTTGTCCGCATTGGCTCCGCTCACCGTGCCCACATAATCGACCTGCGGCAGCATCTCCCTTTCCACAAGATTGAGCGACAGCTTGCCGCTCTCGATGATGCCCTGGTTGGTATAGTGCGACTCGCTCATGCTCACCATGATCATGTTGTGGCCTATGGTCCCCGTATGGGCCACGGTAAGCCAGTTGACCTTGCCCTTGACCTGGGCCCCCACAACGGTGACGACACTGGGGTAGAGCGCCAGTTTTTTCCCGATATTGACCTTTTCCATGGCGGTATCGCCTCCCTGGGCTTGTGCGGTTCCCAACGGCATGTTTAATGCGGCCAGACACAGCAAAAGACGCCACCAGTTCTTCATGTATCCTCTCCTTTTTTTGGATGCGGCGGGTGCGGGGTCTTTCTCTACCTCAAAAAATTGAACTCTGGCTCCACTTTCACCACACTAGGCAGGCAAGCCACTCTCCCCGCATGAAAAAATCAATACTGATGAAAAAGAGACAGGATTTTACTATTCCTTCCCCTGAACTATGTACAATACTTATTTTTTATGTTAATATATGCAAAAAATGCATGGATATGCGGCATGGAAATAAAGATTTTGCATAACTTCCTCGTGCTTGCGCGCATGGGGAACATGACCGCGGCAGCCGAGTTCCTCAACCTCACCCAGCCCACCCTTTCGCGGCAGTTGGCGGCCCTTGAGGAGGAACTGGGGGTGACGCTCCTGGCGCGCGGCGGAAGAAAGCTGACCCTCACCGCCCCCGGGGTGCGCCTGAAAAAACGCGCGGAAGAAATACTGGAGCTGGTGCACAAGACGCGGTGCGAATTCCGGCAGCCGGAAAATGAGCTTTCCGGGGATATCTATCTCGGCAGCGGGGAAAGCTGGGTCCTCGGCATGATTGCCGAGGTCATGAAAAAGATGCGCGAGCAGTCGCCGCGCGTGCGCTTCCATGTGTTCAGCGGCGACGGCGACGAGGTTTCGGAACGCCTGAACAACGGGCTCCTGGACTTCGGGCTCTTTATCGAGCCCGCCAGGGTATCCGCCTATGAATCCATACGCCTCCCCGAGGTGGACACCTGGGGCGCGCTGATGCTCAAGGAGAGCCCGCTGGCGTCCCGGGAAAGCATTACTCCCGAGGACCTGTGGCGGGAGCCCATCATCATTTCCAAGCAGTCCTTCATGGAATGACACATCTCCAGGTGGATGCGGCGGGACTTTTCAGAACTGAATATCGCCGCCACATACAACCTGCTCTACAATGCCTCCATCATGGTGCGCAAGGGCCTCGGCATTGCGCTCGGCCTCGACAGACTCATCAATGTGAGCAACGACCCGGAAATCTGCTTTCGTCCCTGCAATCCCGCGTTGCCTGTGGCCCTTTATTTCGCCTGGAGAAAGCAGAACCTCTTTTCCCCCGCGGCCCAGGCATTCCTCGGCATGATTCTGGACAGGTTTAAAGCTTCATAACGGTGAAGCCATTCTTTCCCAAGCGGGCGTTACCTCTGGTGCGACGCATTCTCTTGTCCCGGCCGCCGCCTACTTGCGCACCCGCGCCAGCACCTTTTCCGCCGGCAGGGAGTGGAGATAGCGCACCCTGAGCCAGTAGGCCGCGGCGCTGAACCCAAGCGCCGCCAGATAGCAGATCCAGAAGCCTTCCGCGCCCAGGGCCGGCACTATCCAGTCGGTGCGGGCCAGCGCGTAGCCCAGCGGCAGCCCGATTATCCAGTAGGCCACGAAGCAGATGACCGAAATGATGCGCGTGTCGTTGTAGCCGCGCAAAACGCCGATGCCGGACATCTGGAGGCCGTCCACGATCTGATAGGCCGCCGCGAACAGCAGGAGTCGCATGGCGAGGCGCGTCACCTCGGGGTCGTCATTGTAGATATGGACGATGCTCTCGCGGAAGAGGACAGTCCCGCCGCAAATCAGCAGCGCGAAGACCACGCTCAGGGTCATGGCCGTGAGCGCGCAGAGCTTGGCCTGCGCCACCTTGCGCGCGCCGAGGCAATAGCCCACCCGGATGGTGGCCGTCATGCCGATGGCGAGGGGGACCATGAAGATAAGCGCGCTGAAATTCATGGCGATCTGGTTTCCCGCCACCATGACCGTGCCGAGCGGGGCCAGCAGGATGGCGCTCAGCGCGAAGAGCGAGACCTCGAAAAAGAGCGCCATGGCGCTGGGAAAGCCGATGCGCAGCGCCCGGAACATGAGCGGAAAGTCGAACACCGGGCCGTCGGTCTCCTGGCTCTGGCCGGCCTGCGCCCCGGCTGGCGGCTCCGGCTCTTTCCTCCTTCTCCGGGACAGCCACGGCGCGAAGAGCGGGCGCAAGTCGCGGTATTGCGGGTCGCGCCTCAAAAAGCACATCATGGCGAGGCCCATGAACCAGTAGCACAACGCCGAGGCCACGCCGCAGCCCACGGCCCCCATGGCCGGAAAGCCGCACTTCCCGTAGATGAGCATGTAGTTGCAGGGCACGTTGAGCGCAAGCCCCAGAAGGCCGATGATCATGGCGGGCCTCGTGCGCGAAAAGCCCTCGAGGAAGCTGCGCTGGTTCACAAAGAACATGAAGCCCGGCAGGCCCCACAGAAGGGCACGCAAATAGCCCCCGGCCAGCTCGGCCATCTTCGGGGCGAGGCCGAAGGCCGTAAGCCGCCAGGAAATGACGTAAAAAAAGCTCATCAGGACAAGGCTCAGGCCCAGGGTGAGCCAGATGCCCTGGCGCAGCAGGTGCGCGGCGCGACGCCTTTTGCCGCCGCCCACGAATTGCGCGCTCAAGGGCGGCAGCGCCAAAAGGCAGCCGATGCCGAACACGGCCACAGGCCCCCAGATGGAGCCCGCCACGGCCACGGCCGCCATGTCCTCGGCATTGTATTGCCCGGTCATGGCTGTGTCAGCGAAGTTCATGCCCGTCTGCGAAAGCTGGGCGATGAAGATGGGCAGCCCGATGACAAAGAAGCGCCGGGCCTCGGCCCAGGAAAAAAAGCTCTTCACCGGCCGACTCTTGCCCTCTGCCGCGTCATGCGGCAGCCCCCGGCCAGAAGAGCCCGGCGGCGGGGAGCGCAACGCCGAGGCGCGCCGCCGAGCGCTCCACCAGCGTGGCGATGGCCTCGCGGCCAGCGGGCCCCAAATCCTCGCTGAAGGCGGTGACGAAGGTCTCGATATGCGCCTTCGTCACCGCGTCGTCCAGTTCCTGCGCGTGCGCGCGGATGAAGTCGCGCGAGTCTTCGGGGTGAGCCCAGGCATGGCGCAGGCTTTCGGCAATGCCGCCCTGCACGGCGAGCGCCACGGCAAGCGGCAGGCCACGCCTGCCGGCGATGGCCCCGAGCGGCAGCGGCAGGTGGAAGGCCGACTCCCACCATTCCCCGAGATCCACTATCTTTATGAGGCCGTGATCCCCAAAGGTGAAGCGGCCCTCGTGGATAATGACCCCGGCCTCGTCCTCGCCGCGCGCGACCGCGTCCATGATGTCGCTGAAAAGGAGTTCGCGGCGCGGGCCCCGAAAACCCCCGTGCAGGTCGAGCAGCAGGTTGGCCGTGGTCATGAGGCCGGGGACGGCCACGCTGGCGCTTTTCAGTTGCTCCGGCGTGAGCGGCTTCGCCGCCACCACGAGCGGCCCGCAGCCCCAGCCGAGCGCCGCCCCCGAGGAAAAGAGCGCGTAGGCATCCATGATGCGCGCCACGGCGCCGAGCGAGAGCTTGGTCACGTCGAGGCGGCCGGCCACGGCCATGCCGTTCAGCTCCTCCACGTCGGCGAAGTGCGGCACAAAGCGGATATGGCCGCTCCACGGGGCCGGCGCGGGCACGCGCACGCGCCCCTCGAGCAGGGCGTGGAAGATGAAGGTATCGTTGGGGCAGGGCGAGAGCCCCAGGGAAAGCGTAAGCTCCTGAGCGGACATTTCCACCTCACGTTGACAATGCCGCTTGCGCGGCGATATGCTGGCGGATGCTCCCGACTGCCGGGCAACCGGCATCCGCGCCGCCGGAATCCGCCGGCGGGGCTTGCGGGCGCGCGGCCACAAGGACATCCATGCCAGACAAAGCATATTATGCGGCCCTCGGCCTTTCGTCCATCCTTGAAAAGGTGCTTTCCGGCGAGCGCCTCTCATATGAAGACGGCCTGGCGCTCTTCGCCTGCCCGGATCTCACGGCCGTGGGCGCGCTGGCCGCCGAGGTGCGCTTCCGCCTGCACGGCGACGCGGCCTACTATGTGGTGAACCGGCAGGTCAACTATACCAATGTCTGCGTCAACGGCTGCCTCTTTTGCGCCTTCCGGCGCGACCATGCGGACGAGGACGGGGCCTTCCAGCTCAGCAAGGAGGACATCCTCGCCCGGCTCGAAGCCGCCCAGGGCGGCACGCTGCGCCTCGACGAGATGCACATGGTGGGCGGCTGCCACCCTGGACTCGGGCTCGCCTGGTTCGAGGACCTGCTGCGCGCCGTGGCCGACCGCTGGCCGGATTTGCCGCTCAAGGCCTTCACCCCGGTGGAGATCGCGCATTTCGCCGCGCTCGAGGGCATCAGCACCCTTGAGGTGCTCCGCCGGCTCAAGGCGTGCGGCCTCAGGATGATGCCCGGCGGCGGCGCGGAGATTTTTGATGCCGGGCTGCGCGCCCACATCTGCCCGCACAAGGCCGACGCCGAGGCCTGGCTGCGCATCTCGGGCGAGGCGCACAGCCTCGGCATCCTCACCAATTGCACCATGCTTTTCGGGCATCTGGAAAGCCACGCCATGCGCGTGGAACACCTGCTCCGGCTGCGCGCGCAGCAGGACGAGAGCGGCGGCTTCACCTGCTTCATCCCGCTGCCCTTCCTGACGGAGAACAGCCGCCTCACCCTCCCCGAGGAGCGCTCGGGCCCGGTGCGCGGGCTCGACCAGTTGCGCACGGTGGCTGTCTCGCGGCTTTTGCTCGACAATATCCCGCATATCAAGGCCTACTGGATCATGCTCGGGCCCAAGCTCGCCCAGACGGCGCTGTGGTACGGCGCTGACGACCTCGACGGGACCATCGTGGAGGAGCGCATCGGCCACATGGCGGGCGCGGCCTCGGCGCAGGGGATGACCATCGCCGAGCTCGAGGCCATGATCCGCGCTTCCGGCTTCCGCCCGGTGCGCCGCAACGCCGTTTTTGAGGCCATGCCCGGCGCGGAAACCGACGCCTGCGCGGCCGCCGCCCCCTGCAAGGAGACCCGCTGATGGACTTCGCGCCCGCGCACAGCCCCTTTGACGACGACAGCCCCGCATATGCGGACGTGGCCGCGGCTGCCCGCAAGGCCGAGGCAGGCGAGCGCCTTGAGCGCGAGGACGCCGAGGCACTCTACTACCGCGCGAGCCTGCTCACCCTGGCGCGCCTCGCCAACGCCATGCGCGAAAGGCTGCATCCCGAGCCCGTCGTGACCTATGTGGGCGACAGGAATATCAATTATTCCAATGTCTGCGTGTGCGGCTGCCGCTTCTGCGCCTTTTTCCGGCCGCCGGAAAGCCCCGAGGGCTACGTCATCACCCGGGAGGAGCTGACGCAGAAAATTGAGGAGACCCTGCGCCTCGGCGGCACGCAGATCCTGCTTCAGGGCGGCCATCATCCGGACCTGCCGCTGGAATGGTATGAGGACCTCTTGCGCTGGATGCGCGCCACCTGGCCCAAGCTGCACATCCACGCCTTTTCGCCGCCGGAGATCTGGTTCTGGTCCGAAAAGTTCGGTTTGCCCGTTACGGAAGTTCTGCGCAGGCTCAGGGCCGCGGGGCTCGACTCCGTGCCCGGGGGCGGCGCCGAGGTGCTCCAGAACGATGTGCGCCGCCAGGTCTCGCCCAACAAGTGCTCGGCTGACGCCTGGCTTGCGGTCATGGAGGCCGCCCACGGCCTCGGCATGAAGACCACCGCCACCATGATGTTCGGCCATGAGGAGAAGCCCGGTCACCGGCTCGACCACCTCTTCGCCCTGCGCGCCGTGCAGGACCGCACCCACGGCTTTACCGCCTTCATCCCCTGGACCTTCCAGCCCGGGCACACGCGCATCCGCTGCCAAAGCCTGCCCGCGCCCGCGTATCTGCGGCTGCTCGCCATCTCAAGGCTCGTGCTCGACAACATCCCCAACATCCAGGCCTCGTGGGTGACAATGGGCCCGCAGATAGCGCAACTGGCGCTGTTCTATGGGGCCAACGATTTCGGCTCACTGATGATCGAGGAGAATGTGGTCGCCGCCGCCGGCGTCTCCTACCGCATGACGCGCAAGGAGATCGAGGCCGTCATCCGCGCCGCGGGCTTCACGCCGGTGCAGCGCACCATGGATTACCGCCCCGTTGGCGAGGATGCCGCCCATGCCTGAGACCGCGCTGCGCATGGGGCGCATCAGCTACCTCAATGTGCTGCCCATCTATCACCCGCTGGAGGCGGGCATCCTGCCGCACGACTACGAACTGGTGGCCGGGCCCCCCGCGCTCCTCAATGATATGATGGGCCGGGGGGAGCTGCACGTCTCCTCCTGCTCCTGTTTCGAGTATGCGCGCCGGCCCGGGCGTTATTACCTGGTGGAGGACCTGTCCATCGGCTCGCGCGGCCCTGTGATGAGCGTGCTCTTGCTTTCGCGCGTGCCCGTGGAGGAGCTGGACGGCCGGGAGATCCTCATCAGCGGCGAGAGCCACACTTCCGTGGCGCTCTTGCGGCTGCTCATGCGCGACCGCTATGGCCTGCGTGTGACGTACAGGACGGGACAGGTCTCCCCTGCCCTTCGCTCCGCCACGCCGCCCGTGGCCTTTCTCGCCATCGGCGACGAGGCCTTGCGCCTGCGCAACCATCCCGGCTATCCCCATCGGGTGGACCTTGCCGAGGCCTGGCGGGACTGGACGGGGCTGCCCTTCATTTTCGGGCTCTGGGTGGTGAGCCGGGAGGCGGCCGACCGCGGCCTTTTCCACGACGACCCGGGCGAACTTTTGCGGCGCGGACGCGACTGGGGCCTCGCGCACATGGACGTCGTCCTCGACCTTACGGGCCACGGCTGCCCCCTGAGCCGCGAGGAGCTCGCCTTCTACTACCGCGAGGGGCTGGTTTACAGCCTCGGCGGGGAGGAACTGCGCGGGCTTCACCTCTTCTATGAAAAACTCGCGACCGCCGGGATCATCGCGGCCGTGCCCCCGCTGCGCTTTTTTTCGCTCTAAGCGGGCGCGCCCCGCACGCAAAAGGACGCCCCGGAATCTCCCCGGAGCGCCCTTTTTTTGACGCCAGTGCCGGCGACCGCTTATTTCAGCACCTTGAGGATTGCATCGGCCGAGACCTTGCCGAGCACCCTGCCGTCCACGATGACGGCCGGGCGCTCGCGCACGCCGTAATACTGGCAGAGCTGGGTCGTCTGGTACATGTTCACATTGCCCGCATTATAGCAGTACTTCGCCACATTGAGCTCGTCGGCGGCCGGGACCGGGGGCTTGAGCCGCGAAAGATAGGCGTAGTGGATGGGATAATCCGCGGCCGTCGCCGTGGCGTCGTATTCATTCTTGAAGGTCTTGGCCGTGCCCGCGCGGCGCTGCGCCGCCTTGACCTCGTTCCAGCGGTCGAGCGCGTAGGTAAGGTAGGGCATGGCCTGCCCGGGCCTGGAATGGGCGATCCAGATGGCGAGGCCCATGAGGTCGGTCCCGTAATTTTCCGTGCTGTTGCCGAAAACGGCGATCTTGCACTCCTTCGGCGAAAGGGAGCGGCTCGCCGTGGTCACGGCCTTCCAGACCTCGGCGCTCCTGGGGTTTGAAAAATTGAGCAGCACGAGGATCTCATGCGGGGCCGTGCGGTCGCCGAACACCACGGGATAAATCTCTTCGCGCCAGTTTTTGCGGTGGGCCGCCTCGCCCTCGATGGTGGGCTGGCCGCCGCCCATGGCCCCGAGCATCTGCTGCCCCTCGGTCGTGAACTCGCGCGTATTGGGCAGCGTCGCCTGCATATAGGGATTGAAGGCATTGGCCCCCGCGCCCGGCGCGCCCGAAAGCTCCGGCGCGGCGGGCGCTTCCTCACTTCCGCCGCCGCTTCCCCCGGCGGCGCAACCCAGCAGCAGAAGCATCATCGCAAGTACTGGCACACATTTCCCGAGCATCTTCCACCTCGTTCCTGAACGGTTCATCACCGGCTTTCGGCCACGGCATCCGCCGCGGCTCTCTCAAGATGGCGCAGCCAGATCTCGGCAACGCCCGGATACTCCGCCAGGCCCTTGAGCACGGGCAGGCACTCGCGGTCATGGCCCGCGATGCGCGAGCGCCATGACAGCGCGCCCTCCCCCGCCATGTCCCGCAATGCATGCTGCCCCACCACGGAAAGCAGGGGCATCAGCCACACCCGGCCGGACGTGAGCCGCGGCAGGATGGACTCCAGCGCAAGGACGCCGCCCATAGTGCCCACATGGAGCCGTGGGTCCAGCCTTTGCAGCGCTTCGGCCAAATCGGCATAGCGGGCCCCGCCCGCATGGCGGGCCCCGTGCCCCATGAGCACCACATCCTCCCCGGGCTTGCGCCCGACGGGGAGCTGCCCGGCCAGCGCCCGCGCGGCCTCCGCCACATCCTGCGCCGTCGCCAGAAGCGGCGCGCCCACGCGGCAGCGCATCCCCAAGGTGCGGGCTGCCTCGTCCGCAGCCGCGCAGACCTCCTCGTGTTCCGCGCCCGCAATGGTTTGCAGCGGCTGGAGCGCCACCCTGTCGTAGCGCTCGAAATTGAGCCGCGTGAGCGCCTTGCGCACGGAATCGCTTTTCTGCCGGGCGCGGGCGAGCCGCTCCCGCAACAGGGGCGAGGTAAAGGCCCAGCGCACGGACCAGCCTGCAAAGCGGGCCCGCACCATGTCGTCAAAGGCGTGCAGGGCCTGCCGCCCCTGCTGTGTGGCCGCGCCAAAGGCCACCAGAAGAATCGCCCGTCTCATGCCGTTTCTTTGTACGTCACTTGCCCACGGGCCGCAAGCAGCGGTCCGGCTGGGCCATGGATGGCGCGCCCCTGTCCGCCACGCCTCCCGGGAGGCTGTTGACCGTGTTTTTTCTTGGCGCTAGAGTCGCGCCAGACAGGAGAGGGGCGTGAGAGACGCCGCCATGCGAAGGCAGGAGGTCCGGTATGGCGAAAGCATTGGTTCTCGGGGGAGCCACCGGCCTTGTGGGACAGGCGCTGGCGCGGACGCTGGCCCCGGCCGGCTGGGAAACGCGCATCTTCAGCCGCACGGACGGCAACCTGCTGGACATGGACTTCCTGCGCGGCCTTCTTGAGGAGACGGAAGCCGACGTGGTGTTCAACGCCCTCGGCTGGACGCGCGTGGACGCCGCCGAGGAACACCCCGAGGAGGCCCTGCTCGCCAATCGCACCCTGCCGGACGCCCTGGCCCGCACGCTGGCCGCGCTCGGGCGCGGGCATCTCGTCCACTTCAGCACGGACTTTGTCTTTTCCGGCCCCCACGACGGCCCCTGGCGCGAAACGGACACGCCGCATCCCGTGAGCGTGTATGGCCGCACCAAGCTCGCGGGCGAGGAAGCGGTGCTCCGCGCCCTTCCGGAGAGGAGCTGCGTCCTGCGCACGGCATGGCTGTTCGGGCCGGGCCGTTCCAACTTCGTGGACGTCATCCTTAATGCCTGCCGCAAGCGGGATGCCGTGAGCGTGGTGCATGACCAGATCGGCTCGCCCACCTATACGCTGGACCTCGCCCGGTGGGCGGAAAAACTGGCGCGCGCCCGCGCCACGGGCATCTGGCACGCGGTCAACAGCGGCGTGGCGAGCTGGTGCGAGCTCGCGAGCGAAGCCATCGCCCTCACCTCCGGGCCCTGCCGGGTGGAGCCCATCCCCGGCTCCGACTGGCCGCAGGCGGCCGAGCGGCCCGCCAATTCCGCGCTGGACAACAGCAAGCTCGCGGAATTTCTGGGCGAAAAGCCCCGGCCCTGGCCGCAGGCGCTCCGGGAATACCTTTTCCGGGAATACACCGCCGCCGAGGGCGGCCGGGGACACTGATGCGGCGCGCCATGCCGGGGTGGGCCCGGCTGCTCTCCTCGCTGCCCCCGGTGCTGGCCCTGCTGGCGGCCCTCGTGCTTTGCGGCGCACGCAGCCCCGAGGCGCGGCCGCAGAACCTGGAGCAGCTTGCCGACATCACCCGCTATCTCGTTGACGTGCCCATGCCCGGGACCATCACCGCGCTCTATCGGCCCCGCTATGAGAGCGTTTCCGAAGCCGACCTCAAGATGACGCGCGGCGAGCCGGCCTTCGTGGTCATGCTGCCGGAAGGCCCGCGCATCTATCCGCAGCGCTATATGGTCTGGCATCAGGTGGTCAACGAGCTCATCAACGACTACGCGTACGCCATCACCTATTGCCCCATCACGGGCACGCTCATGGCATACGACGCCTCCATGCAGGGGCTCAACCTCATCTTCGACGTGGAAAGCCACAGCGGCACGGGCGGCACGGCCGGCTTTCTTTATGACGGCAACAGCGTGCTCACCGACCGCAATTCTGGCAGCCTCTGGCTGCAGGAAATGGGCATGGCCTTCGAGGGGCCGCTGCTTGGGCGCGGGATGCCCACCGTGCCCGTGTTCTGGACCACCTGGGGCGCGGCGAGCAGCGTCTTCCCGGAGGCGCGGGTGCTCGCCAAGCCGCGCGGCAGGCGCCCCTACGGGCGCGACCCCTATGGCAGCTACCTCAAGAAGGACACCTATTACGACAACGACACCCTGGCCTACCAGCCCCGGTGGATGGACCGCCGCTTCCATCGCAAGACGCCCATGCTCTGCCTGGAATACGACCACTTTCTCCTGGCGGTTGACATCGCCTATGTGAAAAAAAAGGGCGCGGTGAATTTTTTCCTCGGGCCCGCGCCGCTTTTGGCCGTGCATGACAAGAGGCTCGACGTGGTGCGCATCTACAGCCGCCAGGTCTGGGCGGAGCCCTTCCTCTTTGTGATGCAAGACGGGCGTCTCGTGGACATCAATACCAAGAGCGTCTGGGATGCGGCCACGGGCAAGGCCACGGAGGGCAACATGCGCGGGGCCTCCATGAAGGAGTTTTTCGGGGTCTATTCCATGTGGTTCGCGTGGTACAGCCTCAACCCCGAGACACTGGTCATCCCCGGGCCCGGCGAAGTGCCTGCGCACCTGCTCTCGACCGATGCGCCGGGCGTGGGCGACGTCCCCGAGACGCCCAGGGACGGCGCAGGGGAGCAGAGCCTGCCCGGCGGCCCGCGTTGGGAGCCGGCCCTCTGAGAGGGCGGCGCGGCCCCGCAAGTCCCTTGCGCCCGCTTGCCAGCGCGGCGCTTTGCGGCTAAGAAATTTCCCGGATTCGTGAACCGGGGCGTCAAGACGCCCGAGCAAAGGAGCTGACCCAATGAGCTATGTGCAGCGCGTGATGGACAACCTGAAGGAACGCTACAGTTGCGAGCCCGTCTTCCTTCAGGCCGTGCAGGAAGTTTTGCAGAGCCTGACGCCCATTCTGGAGAGGAATGACAAATACGAGAAAAACCGCATCCTTGAGCGCATCACCGAGCCCGAGCGCATCGTCGCCTTCCGGGTGGACTGGGTGGACGACAAGGGCGAAATCCAGGTCAACCGCGGCTACCGCGTCCAGTACAATTCGGCCATCGGCCCCTACAAGGGGGGCCTCCGCCTCCACCCGAGCGTTAATCTCGGCATCCTCAAGTTCCTCGG
Source organism: uncultured Desulfovibrio sp. (assembly GCA_947177085.1). Taxonomy (GTDB): domain Bacteria; phylum Desulfobacterota; class Desulfovibrionia; order Desulfovibrionales; family Desulfovibrionaceae; genus Desulfovibrio. Next base: position 4,120 of record CAMWTD010000014.1, on the reverse strand, counting down.
GTTCGAGCAAATCTTCAAGAATTCCCTCACCGGCCTCGCCATCGGCGGCGCCAAGGGCGGCTCGGACTTTGACCCCAAGGGGAAGTCGGACATGGAAGTCATGCGCTTCTGCAACGCCTTCATGACCGAGCTCTTCCGCCACATCGGGGCCACCATTGACGTGCCCGCGGGCGACATCGGCGTGGGCGGCCGCGAGATCGGCTTCCTCTTCGGCCAGTACAAGCGCCTCACCAAGAGCTATGAGGGCGTGCTCACGGGCAAGAACCTGCTCTTCGGCGGCTCGCTCGCACGCACCGAGGCCACGGGCTACGGCGTGGTCTACTTCGCGCAGGCCATGCTCAAGGCCCGTAACGAAACGCTGGAAGGCAAGGAATGCGCGGTCTCCGGCGCGGGCAACGTAGCCATCTACTGCTGCCAGAAGCTCCAGCAGATCGGCGCGAAGCCTGTCACCGTGTCCGATTCTCGCGGCATGATCCATGATCCCTCGGGCATCCGAGTGGATGTGCTGCAGCAGGTCAAGGAAGTGGAGCGCGCCTCCCTCACGCGCTATGCGGAGCTCGTGCCCTCGGCCAAGTACACGGCCGTGGCCGATTATCCCAAGGGCCACAACGGCGTGTGGACAGTGCCCTGCTTCGCGGCCTTCCCCTGCGCCACGCAGAACGAGCTCAATCTCGCCGATGCCGAGACCCTGCTCAAGAATGGCTGCAAGTGCGTTGCCGAAGGGGCCAACATGCCCTCCACGCTGGATGCGGTTCATGCCTTCGTGAAGGCGGGCATCGCCTACGGGCCCGCCAAGGCCGCCAATGCGGGCGGCGTGGCCACGAGCCAGCTTGAAATGGCCCAGAACGCCAGCATGCAGAGCTGGGACTTCGCCACGGTGGACGAGAAGCTGCACCGCATCATGGACAACATCTACAAGAACGCCGCGGATACCGCCAAGGAATTTGGCGACCCCGGCAACCTCGTCATGGGCGCCAACATCGCGGGCTTCCGCAAGGTGGCCGACGCCATGATCGCCCAGGGGATTTAGGGGCCGGCGGCTTCCCCCTGACGTCCACGTCATAGATAAAACGAAAGGCTGTCCATCCCCGCGAGGGAGTGGACAGCCTTTGCTTTTGACCGCAGGCCCGGGCTTACATCATGCTCTTGACCACGGCAAAGACGATGGCCGCGGTCACGGCCCCGAGAATGGGCCCGACAATGGGGATCCAACTGTATTCCCAGTCGTTGCTGCCCTTGTCCTTGATGGGCAGCGCCGCATGGGCGAGGCGCGGCCCCATGTCGCGCGCGGGATTGATGGCATAGCCTGTCGTCCCGCCGAGGGACATGCCGATGACGACCACGAGAAAGGCCACCGGGATGGCGCCGATGCTGCCGAGGCCCACCTCGGCGGTGTTGCCCGTCTCGCTCATGTAAAGGATGACGAGCACGAGCACGAAGGTGCCCAGTATTTCACATACAAGATTGCGCCGAAAGTTGCGGATGGCCGGGATGGTGGAAAAGACGGCCAGCTTGGTGGGCTTGTCCTCGGTGGCGTCAAAGTGGTCCTTGTAGAACACATAGACGGCCACGGCCCCAAGGAAGGCCCCGAGCATCTGGGCGATGATGAACGGAATCACGAAGGCCCAGGGGAACTTGCCCGCCGCGGCAAGGCCGATGCTGACCGCCGGGTTGAGGTGCGCCCCGGAATAGGGCCCGGCGATGAGCACGCCGCACATGACCGCGAGACCCCACGCGAGGGTGATGACCACCCAGCCGCCGCCCAGGCCCTTGGACCCCTGGAGATTACAGCAGGCCACCACGCCGCAGCCGAGGAGGATCATGACGAAGGTGCCGAGAAGCTCCAAAATGCATTTCACGAACAGGCTGGTTTCCATAGCGCGCTCCTTGTTTTCGCGTCGGATATGTGCCTGGTTTTTCCCCGGCGCGGCGGCTCAAGCGGGCCGCCGCCATGCGCCGGTCTGTGTTGCAAAAAAGCGGCGGTCCCCCTACTTTGGATACTGGCAGATGACCGCCTCCACGGCCTTGTGCCAGCCCTCGATCTGCTTTGCCACCCGGGCGGTGTCGCCAAAGGGGGTGAAGGCGCGCTCCACCTGCCACTGGGACTGGATCTCGCCGATGCTTTCCCAGAAGCCCACGGCAAGGCCGGCCAGGTAGGCCGCGCCGAGGGCCGTGGTTTCGGTGATGCGCGGGCGCAGCACCTCGCAGGCGAGGATGTCGCTCTGGAACTGCATGAGCAGGTTGTTGCGCGAGGCCCCGCCGTCCACCTTGAGGTTGGCGAGGGAAAGGCCGGAATCGCGCTCCATGGCGCGCACGATGTCATAGGTCTGGAAGGCGATGCCCTCCAGCGCCGCGCGGGCGATGTGCGCCGTGGTGGTTCCGCGGGTGATGCCGGAGATGGAGCCGCGGGCGTACTGGTCCCACCAGGGGGCGCCAAGGCCGGTGAGGGCCGGCACGAAGTACACGCCGTCCGTATCCGGCACGGAGGCCGCCAGTTCCTCCACCTCCTCCGAACTGCGGATGCACTTGAGCCCGTCGCGCAGCCACTGTACCACCGAGCCGCCAACGAAAATGGAGCCCTCAAGGGCGTAGGTGACCTTGTCGCCGATCTTCCAGGCGATGGTGGTAAGCAGGTCGTTTTCCGAGCGGATGGGCTTGTCGCCGCTGTTCATGAGCAGGAAGCAGCCCGTGCCATAGGTGTTTTTCACCGAGCCGGGCTCGATGCACATCTGCCCGAAAAGCGCGGCCTGCTGGTCGCCCGCCATGCCCGAGATGGGCAGCTTGTGCGCGAAGAGCGTGGTGGTGGTGTGGCCGTAGACCTCGCTGCTCGAGCGCACGTCCGGCATCATGGAGCGCGGGATGTCGAAGAGGTCGAGCAGCTCCTGATCCCAGTCCAGCGTGTGGATATTGTAGAGCATGGTGCGCGAGGCGTTGCTCACGTCGGTCACATGCACCTCGCCGCGGGTGAGCCGCCACACGAGCCAGGAATCCACGGTGCCGAAGAGCAATTTGCCCTCCTCGGCGCGGCGCCGGGCGCCCGGCACATTGTCGAGGATCCACTTGACCTTGGTGGCGCTGAAATAGGCGTCGAGGATGAGGCCCGTCTTGTCGCGGATGAAGTCCACCTTGCCTTCCTCGCGCAGGTGGTCGCAATAATCGGCGGTGCGGCGGTCCTGCCAGACGATGGCGTTGTAGACCGGCTCCTCGGTCTCCTTGTCCCAGACGATGGTGGTCTCGCGCTGGTTGGTGATGCCGATGCCCGCGATGTCGTGGCCGTTGATGCCGATGGTGGAAATGGCCTCGGCCACCACGGAGGCCTGCGAGGCCCAGATCTGGTGCGGGTCATGCTCCACCCAGCCGGAGCGGGGGAATATCTGCGGAAATTCCCGCTGCGCCGTGGAGCAGATATTGCCTCCCTTGTCGAAAACCAAGGCTCGGGAGCTGCTTGTACCCTGATCCAGTGCCAAGATGTACTTGCGTGAACTCATGGGCCCTCCTTGCGGCTCGATATGGTGGGATACAAAAACGGTGCGGGCTTGTCGCGCCCCTTTCCTTTCCACCTATCGTAAAAAAGGCCGCATGACCAGAAAAATGACCCCCCTTTCCGGGGGAAAGGCGGAAAAAGACAGGGGGACCCTCAGCGGCGGGGAAGAACCCCGCCGCGGACGCCGTTGGCCGCGTCAACTGATATGCAGCAGCTTCTCCGCATTGACGCTGCCAAACTTGAGCTTCTCCTCCGCAGTGAGCGGCGCATCCTCGAGGAAAGCGCGTGCGCCCGTTTCCGGCAGGTAGGGGAAATCCGTGGAATAGAGCATGTGGCCGATGCCCACCTTTTTCAGGCAATATTCAAGGCAGTCATAATCCCAGACGCCGCTCGGCGTGATCCAGACATGGTTCTTGTAATAGGATGAAATTGTTTGCGAAAGGCCCGTGACCGCGGGCGAAAGCATCTGGTCGAGGCGCGTGAGGTAATAGGGCAGCACTTCCCCCCAATGGCCGGAGATGACCTTGAGGCCCGGGAAGCGCTCGAACACCCCGCGCAGGGTCATGCGCAGCACCTGGCCGCCGGCCTCCACATGCCAGCCCCAGCCATAGGCGCTGACAATGGTGTCCAACTGGT